>NZ_JBSGZJ010000005.1:0-44982 GCF_053610925.1 Streptomyces sp. NPDC054847
GCCAGGGCCTGGTCGGGTGTCTCGCCGTGGAACTCGACCCGGTCGACGGCGTCCATCACCGGCCCGAGGGTGAACGTCTCGAGCTCCGGCTTCGGAAGCCGGAGACGCCGGGCCGACCACAGACCGGGTCGGGCCTTGGCAGCGGCGTGCGAGGGGCAGGTGTGCTCCTCGCTCCCGCCCGTACCCGGCCCCACGCGCACGAGGCCGTCGTCCCCCGTCAGCCAGTGCGGCTTGTGCCATGCCATCGTGTCGTGACTCATTGCCTCCCCCTTGTCTCGGAACAGACGGCACCCTTCGGTCCGGCCGGGTGCGCCGCCGCATTCGACCGTAGCAGGTAATCTTGGAACTCATTGGAAGTTCTTGGCATAGGTTGGTTGCTGCGCTAAGCTGCCCCGCATGGCGGCATCACTGGAGGAACTCGAGCAGCGCCTGTCCCACCTGCGCACCGAGCTGCGCGGTGCCGTGCGCGCACGGGACAAGGCCGAAACCGCGCGCATCCGTCGCTCGCTGCGCGAGGCCGAGGCCGCCTGGGAGCACGCCCTCGAATCCGAGGCCGAATCGGACGGCGAGGCACTCTCGGCCGAGCCCCCGGTCCCGCAGGCGTCGGCAACCACAGGCACACCACGCCGCACGGAGCGCCCAACGCACGGCTCCATCCCGATCCGCGAACAGGTCCACCAGGCGCTCACCCTGCTGGGCGCCCCTGCCTCCCCGAAACTCATCTCGTCCACGTACGACGCGTTCTTCACGGAGTCGCTGGTCGCGACCAAACTCGCGTCCCTCCGCCGCGACGAGGAGCGCTCCTTCACGGCACAGGGCTTTGCCCGCCCGTACTACATCTGCGCGGCACTGACCCACGACCGCCTGGTCCCCGCACGCGGACTCCTGGCCCTGTCCACCTGGCCCGTGGAGCGGCGGATCATTGGCCCGCTCAGCCCACGCGCCGACTTCCTCACCCACGCGGTGGGAACCGCCGAGCAGATCCAGCGCCTCACCACCGCGGGGCATCCGGCCCCCGACGCGGCCTGGCGGCTGCTGCGCCGTTTCGCCCTCACGATCCCGGGCGCCTACGACGCCGCGGCCCCTGAACCCGACCCCGCCCGCGTGATCGCGGCCGCCCACGCCGAAGCGGCCGTCCACCAGCAGGAGGACCATCAACAGCGGCAAGCGGCCGCACAGCGCGCTCGTACCCAACTCGCGGACGCACAGCAGCTGTTCGGTGCGGCGCCGATGCGTGACGCCCTGCGCGACGCGAGTGGGACCCTGTCCTGACGCTCCCTTCCCGACTGCGATGACGTCAGACGCCTCGCACGCCGGTGAGTTCCCGAAGATGTCCCCAAAGACGTTCCCGAAGTAGAGACGATGCCCTCGCAGCAGTCCGAACCTCCCGACGACCGACTCGCACGGCTGCGTGGACCGCAGCCCCCTCAGCCGTACACCGCCCGCAAGATCACCGCCCTGACCGCCAATCCCGCCTGCGCCCGCCGCGCCGTTCTCGACGCCGCCGGGGTGGACAAGGCGCTGCTCGCCCAGCGGGTCGGATACGAGCCGCGCTTCGGCCAGTCACCCTTCGCCCTCGCTCGCGAACAGGCGTTTCACGGCCTTGTGAAGTGGGGCAGCTACGCCGAGCTCATCCGGCTGCTGCGCGAGCAGCTCTCCGTCCCCGTGGCGGAGGCCCATGTCACCGACCTCAACGAGGTAGGGGGCAACACGGCCCTGCACCTGCGCGAGCGGGAGACCCGCCGCCTCATCGCGCACGTGGCCTCCGGCCAGGACGTACGGCTCATCCTCGACCGTCCCGTGCTCACCCTCGAAGTCGCCGGTCAGACCGCGTACTTGGAGCCGGACGCGCTCACCCACCGCATCGAGGGGAAGTTCCACGTGGTCCTCATCCGCTCGTTCGCGGCGCTCGACGGCCAGGCCAATCCGATCTCCGTCGCCGAGGCGGCCAAGCAGGCCGCGGTGTACGTCCTCGCGCTGCACCGCGCCTTCGAGACGGCCGGCCTGCCCACCGAGCAGATCTCCCACGAGTTCCTGCTCGTCTGCCCCAAGGACTTCTCCAACCGCCCCTACGGCCGCCTGATCGACCTCCGGCAGGAACTCGACGCCCTCCAGTTCCAGCTCTCGCGGCTGCGGCGCGCCGAGGACCTCGCGGCCCAGCTCCCCGAGACGGCGACCCTGGACACGACCCGAAGCACGGACGAACTCTCCTCTTCCATAGAGGCGTTGGACGCGTCGTACACGCCCTCCTGCCTGTCTTTCTGCGAGATGGCGCGCTACTGCCGCGACGAGGCCGACGGATGCGCCTCGCCGGCCCGGCTGGGCAGCGGCGTGCGCAACGACCTGCCGGGCATCGACTCCACCCGCACCGCGCTTGACTACCTGGACGGCGTCGCCGCCCCCGGAGAGGCCGAGGCAGAAACCGCCGACCTGTTGCGCGCCGCCGCCCGGCTGCGCCGACTCCGCCGGGGGGCCGCATGAGCGTCCTGTCCACCGTCGCGGCGCTCACGGCGTCCCGCACCGGCCGTGCCGAACCGCTGACGACCGTCCGCCACCAGCACCTGGACGAGAAGCCGTTCGTCCTGGTGCCGCTCACCCTCGCCGGCGAGGCGTGCGCGCCCCTGGCCGCGCTCGCGGGTACAGACCCCGAGCACCCGACCCTCCTCACCGTCCGCCAGCCGCGCAACCGCGCCGAACGCTTCCGGTTCGCCGAGCGCCTCGCCGCCCTCCTCCTCGCGTACATCGACGGGTGCCGGACGGAGACGGAGCCCTACACCGTCGGCCGCGGCAAGGAGAAGGAGGACCGCCTGCGCTTCCAGCGGGCCCCCCAGCTCCTCGTCCCGAACGGCGAGGGCATCGCGTACGTGCGCCTGCTCGGCAGGCTGACCAGGCTGCGCGCCGCCGAGGGGCCGTACGCGGTCGACCCATCCGTGCCCGCCCTCGGCAAGTGGCTGACCTGGTTCGCGGACCTGGCCGAGTTCCCGGACTCCGGTGTGCTCCTCGCGATGACCCGGCTGCTCGCCGCCAACTGGGCTACGGGCCAGAGTTCTTCCGAGGACTCCCACCTCGCGTCCCTGCTCGCCTGGATCGATCCACCGGAGGGCAGCGACGGCGCGCGGGCGGCACGGGAGGCGGAGGACCCCGCCGTGTGGCCGCCGGCCGGTCCGTCCACGGACCCGGTCTTCGACCGGACCCTCCACGAGCTGATGACGCGCTACGACGAGGCGTCCGACGACCGTGGACGCGAGGCGGTCGGCCGCCAGATCGACCGTGAGCTGAGCGGCCAGATGCTGCCCACCTGGCGGCTGATGTGGCGCGGCGTGGAGCTGCTCCGCGATCTGCCGGAGGGCGCCCACGTCCCCGACCGCTGGGCCCTCGACCGACGCTGGTTCTCCGAGTACGCCGAGTACCTGGACACCGACGGCCGCCCGCAGGCCCGCCGCGACCAGGCCGTCCGAGCCGCCCGCCGCCTGGCCCGGCTGGAGGACGCGGTCACCCGCTATGAAGCGCAACGCGCGTACGACGACCCGCTGGTGATGGCGGAGTACGAGCTTACCGGCGCGGCGTTCACGGGCACGGTCACGGCCAGGGACGAGGACCGCTTCGTCCCCGGCGACCGTCCCGGCTCCCAGGTGTGGCGCCCGACCATCGTCCTCCGCACCGACACCCGCGTCGGCCTCGCGGTCGGCACGGAGGTGAAGTCCCCCGCCCGGCCCGGCCAGGAAGCCCGCATCCTCGAAGTCAGGCAGGAGGACGATGGCGGCCACACCGTGGTGCTCCAGCTCAAGGGCGGCTTCGCGAGGAAGCGCACACCGCCCGCACCGGCCGGCACACTCGCGGAGGCCGGCGAGGAGCTGACGTACACCACGCTCAACCCCACGGCCATGCCGTCCGCCCTGCCCGACGAGGAGAACACCCCCTGGACCCACGGCGGTCCACCGCACCCCTACGAGCCCACCGACGAGGACGCAGAGGAGACCTGGGAGTGACCGCCCTCTTTCCCGACACCGGGGAGCCCGAAGCCCTCACCCCCGGCGAACGCGCAGACCGGGCGGTCGCGGGGATCCTGACCAGCCTCGACACAGCGCCCGGCCGGGGCGTCGTCGTGGACTCGCCTCCCGGAGCCGGGAAGTCCACGCTGGTGGTGAAGGCCACCGGGCACCTGACGTCCGCGGGCCATCAGCTCATGATCGTCGCGCAGACCAACGAGCAGGTCGACGACCTGGTGGACCGCATCGCTCGGGAGCATCCCGGCCTGGCGCTCGGCCGCCTCCACGCCGGCGGCCACGTCCTCCCGCCCCGCGTCACCCGACACTCCAACGTCACCGGGAGCAGCCAGGTGACGGACCTGCGCGACCTGCCCGTCGTGGTGTCCACCGCGAAGAAGTGGTCGTTCGTCTCCCCGGAAAAGTGCGTGCCGTGGCGGTGGGCCATCGTCGACGAGGCGTACCAGATGCGCTCGGACGGACTCCTGGCGACGGCACCGCTGTTCGCCCAGGACCGCTCACAGGTCCTCTTCGTCGGCGACCCCGGCCAGCTCGACCCCTTCGCCACCGTGGAGTCCGATCGCTGGCACGGCCTGACCTGGGACCCCCTGCGCAACGCGGTCGACGTCACCCTCGCCCACAACCCCGACCTCGTCCGCCACCAACTCCCCGTCTCCTGGCGCCTCCCGGAGACTGCGGCACCCCTGGTCGAGGAGGCCTTCTACCCCTTCTACCGGTTCATCCCCGGTACGACGGCACCGGAGCGCGTACTGTCGTACGCCAGCCTGTCCCATGGCTCCACCTCACTGGACGACGTCCTCGCCCGGGCCGCCGACTCCGGCTGGGGCCACCTGGAACTCCCCGCCCGCCACACCCTCGACGAGGACCCGGAGGTGGCGGATGCCCTCGCGGCGACGGCGGCCCGGCTGCTGGAGCGCGGTGCGCTGGTCAACGGGGAGCCACTGACCGCGGACCGCATCGCGATCGGCACGGCACGCACCGTGCAGGCGGACGCGGTCCGCTCCCGCCTCGCCGCCCGCGGCCTGACCGACATCACGGTGGACACCGCCAACCGCCTCCAGGGCCGCGAGTTCGACGTCACCCTGGTCTGGCACCCGCTGTCCGGCCGCCAGGACGCCTCCGACTTCCACCTGGAGACGGGCCGCCTGTGCGTCCTGCTCTCCCGGCACCGCTTCGCCTGCATCGTTGTGGCCCGCGCCGGCATCCGCGACCTGCTGGACCGGCATCCGCGCAGCAGCCCCGTGTACCTGGACGTACCGCCTAAGTTTCCGGATGGGTGGCGGGCGCATCAGGTGGTTATGGGGTCGCTGGAGCGGGGGGAGCACCGGGTGCCGATTACCTGATCACGCACGAATGGGGTCATTGTCGGTGGCAGGATGTACGGTCCACGCAGATGTGCCATGAGGGAGATATCTAGAGCATGGCAGCAGTGATCGAGGGCCCGATCATCACTTCGCCGTACTCGGAGCCAGGCTGGCACTGGGAGCTAGACCAGCAGGGTCGGCGGACCGGTGAGCGAGTACCCGGTCGCCACCCGAGCGAGACCTCACTTCAACGCCCCATCCCTTGATGTGACTTACGCCCACCATGTCCAAGTGCACACCCGGAGGTTCCACTCATATGGTCCCCAGCGACGCAGGTCGCGCCATCGACCAGCTGCGCAAGCACCTGACTGGCGCCACCCGCCTGGACTCGCTGTCGGAGTCGTTCTCGCTGTTCGTCTACGAAGCGCTCCAGGACGAGCTCACCGATGTCGACCTGCGTCTGCTCCTGCACGGCCACAGCCTCGAGGAGTTCCCTCTCAACGGGCTTGCGGAGGAGAACCTCAAGCGTGCCCGGCTGGACCAGCACCGCATCGCCCGCGCGTTCGTGGCCTGGGCCGAAGACCACCTCCAGGCAAGAGCGCTAAAGCGACGGACGCGCGACACCTGGGCGAGCGTCGACGGCCCGTTCCCCTATGTAGTCGACGGCGCGGGACTTGAGGCCGAGAGCCTCGGCCTGGTGGCCTCTCCGAACCTGTACTTCCCCCTGGAGACCACGGACGCGGACAAGGTGGCGCAGACCGTCGTCAACTTCGAGCGGATGTGGCACGACGACGCGACCACCCGCGCCGTGCAGGAGGAGTTCCTCGCCGCTGCCCGAGCCCTCTTCGAGGACAGGGCCCCCGAGTCCGTCTACCTGCGTATCCTGACTTCCCTCTTCAAGGACTTCGTCGAAGAAGCCGGCGAAGAGACCGTCGAGCGCGGCAGAACCGGCTTCTACGACTCCGTCGTCTGGAAGAAGCTCTACAAGTTCCAGCGTGACGGCGTGCTCGGCGCGATCGAGAAGCTTGAGCGCCACAACGGCTGCATCATCGCTGACAGCGTGGGCCTGGGGAAGACCTTCGAAGCCCTCGCCGTCATCAAGTACTACGAGTTGCGCAACGACCGCGTCCTCGTCCTCGCACCTAAGCGGCTGCGAGAGAACTGGACCGTCTACCGCGGCAACGACAGGCGCAACCCGCTGGCCGCGGATCGTTTCCACTACGACGTCCTTAACCACACCGACCTCAGCCGAGCCGGCGGGCTGTCAGGGGACATCGACCTGGCCAACATCAACTGGGGCAATTATGACCTCGTCGTGATCGACGAATCGCATAACTTCCGCAACAACCCTCAGGTCAAGGGCCGAACGACCCGATACGAGCGCCTCATGAACGAGGTCTTCAGGTCCGGTGTCAAGACCAAAGTCCTCATGCTCAGCGCCACGCCTGTGAACACCCGTCTGGCCGACCTCAAGAACCAGGTTCTGTTCGCCACCGAGGGAGAAGATCAGGCCCTGGCCGCAGACGGGATCAAGAGCATCGAGGCAACCCTGGCCAAGGCACAGAAACTCTTCAGGGAATGGCAGCGCATGCCCGCGGCCACCCGGAGCACGAAGTCATTGGTCGGCACACTCGGCATGGACTACATCCGCCTGCTGGACCTGGTCACGATCGCCCGCTCACGCAAGCACATCGAGAAGTACTACGGCACCAAGGACGTGGGAAAGTTCCCCGATCGCCTGTCTCCGATCAATCTCAGCCCGCCTATCGACACGTCCGACACGATGATCCCGCTAGAAGAGATCAACCGGTCGATCCTGCGCCTGAACCTGGCGGCCTACAAGCCAACCTCCTACGTCAGCGCGAAGTACGAGAGCAGGTACGCCGACCTGTACGACCAGCAGGTGCGCACGGGCGGCCGGCGTGTGTGGAAGCAGACCGACCGTGAGAACAACGTGGTCCACCTGCTGCGCGTGGGACTGCTCAAGCGCCTTGAGTCCTCGGTCAATTCGCTGGGCAAGACCCTCGACAAGATCCTCGCCACCATCGACCGCGCGATCGCCAGCATCGACGCCTACGAGGCGAACGGGACCGAGGGAACCTCCATCGACAGCTTCGCCGACCTGGAGCAGGTCGACCTGGACGACCCTCAATTCGAGGACACCGTCGGCGGCAGCGTCAAGGTGTTCCTCCACGACATCGACCGGATTCGGTGGAGGCAGGAACTCGAACAGGACCGCGACACCGTGGCCTCCCTGCTTGCCGAAGTAACGGCGGTCGACGCCAGTCGCGACGCTAAACTGGCCGAGCTCAAGGACTTCCTGCGTCACAAGGTCGAGCACCCCACGAACGACGGCAACCGCAAGGCTCTAGTGTTCACCGCGTTCAGTGACACAGCCGAGTACCTCTATGAGCATGTGGCGCGGTGGGCCGCCGACGAGCTGGGCGTACATGTAGCCCTGATTACCGGGCAGATCACCCGAACCACCCTCCCGATGAAGCGCGTCCACATGATCGACGTTCTCACCGTGTTCTCACCGCGTTCCAAGGGTGGCGACCTGGATGACCCACAGATCGACATCGTGATCGCCACCGACACCATCTCCGAAGGCCAGAACCTTCAGGACTGCGACACGGTGGTCAACTACGACATCCACTGGAACCCCGTGCGCATTGTCCAGCGTTTCGGCCGAGTAGATCGCCTGGGCACGACCAACACCAGCGTCCAACTCGTCAACTTCTGGCCCAACATGGACCTGGACGCGTACATCAACCTTGAATCGCGCGTGTCCAGCCGCATGACCCTGCTGGACGTCTCCGCGACCGGCGAGGAGAACGTCCTGGACGGCACGTCCGATGACATGAACGACCTCGACTATCGGCGCAAGCAGCTGCAGCAGATGCAGCAGGCCGCCCCCACCATGGAGGACCTCGCCGGCGGTCTGAGCATTACGGACCTGACCCTCTCCGACTTCCGCATGGACGCCGCCGCACGCAAGCGTGGAGAAATTCAGGAGATCACCAGCTGGCCCCTGGCCCTCTTCGGAGTCACCCGCTTCGAAAAAGCTCTGGCTGACGACGGACTCGCACCCGGAGCGGTCTTCCTCCTGCGAGTGCGGGACGACGCGTTCACCTTCTCCAAACCGTACCCGTTGGCCCCGTACGTGCTCGCCTACGTGACCGACGACGGCGGGCTCGCCCACGAGATCGAGGAACCCAAGCTGGCCCTCGACGTGCTGCGCCGCCACTGCCTGGGCAACACCGCCCCTGACGTCACTGTCCTCGCAGATTTCGACAGAGCGACCAGGTCGGGCAAGTCCATGAAGCACTACCGCGACCTTCTGGACGTGGCGGTCCGGGCCGCTTCCGGCAAGGCCGAGGAGAGCATGGTTGCCTCCTTGTTCTCCGCAGGCCCTTCCCAGCTCGGCACAGACGCCACCGCCCCTGGCCTGGACGCCGTGGACGTCGTCGCCTGGATGCCGGTGATCCCATGACCGACATACCCTCCGAGCACAACGGCGCCGACCTGCTTGATCTCCCCGATGCGGCACGCCAGCAGCACCGCATCACGAAGAAGATGCTCGCCGCGCAGTTCGAGGACCAGGCACCCGCCGATGCCCGCCTGCTCACCAAGGCGGTGACCTTGGCGCAGCTGGCCGGGATACTTCGCCCGGAGACCATCCAGGTGCCCAAGTACCAGGACGCCGAACGTGCTGTCGTCGACGTTCCGGTCTTGGACGTCCTCGTGGCGGAGAAGACGTCAGCGGCTGACCGCACCCGTGTGACCGAACTCGTTCACCGCAGCATGGCCAAGCCTGTGGTGCTACTCGTTCACATGCCGAACGGCCATACGATGCTCTCCCTGGCACTCAGCCATGTCAGCCGTACGGACCCCACCCGGTCAACCTCCGTGATCGAGGCGCACGTCATGGTGCCGGCCGGAGGGATCGAGCCGGGCGCCCTGCACCTTGATCGGCTCGACCGCACCGACATGTGGGCGTTGTACCGCGACCTTGTGCGTACCGCCGCGGCTGACGGGCGACCCGCCAGCACTGCCCTGCAAGCGGTGGATGCCATCGCGCTGCGCCGACGGCTGACCGATCTGGAAAGCGAACTGATCACCGTTGTACGGGACGCAAGACGAGCGAAGAACCAGCAAAACCGCATCGAACTCAACCTTGCAGCGCGGACTCTACGTGCACAGATCGGGCATGTCAGAGGCAACCTATACAGTACCGACGACCACCACGGCATAGCCTGAACGGCTCCCAAGTCCGCTCCCGCCCCACATAGGAAGACACCACCCGTGACCCTGGACTTCGAACCAGTCGACGACCTGACCGGCCCCGGCGAGGCCAAGTCGAACCTCGACCTTCTGGCCCGCCTCTTCCCCGACGCCGTCGTCGACGGCACCGTCGATATCGAGGCCCTCCGGGACCTGCTGGGTGACCACGCCTCCCCGAACACTGCCGAGGCATTCGGCCTGCGCTGGCCCGGCATGGCCGAGGCCCGCCGCCTATCCACCCTCCCGGCGACGGGCACGCTTCTGCCCAAGCCCGAGGAATCCGTGGACTGGGACAACACCCGCAACATCGTGATCGAGGGCGACAACCTTGAGGTCCTGCGCCTACTGCGGCGCGGATACACCAACAAGGTCGACGTGATCTACATCGACCCGCCCTACAACACGGGCAACGACTTCATCTACGACGACAAGCGCACTACCTCCCGGGCCGAGCACGAGGCGGCGGCCGGGCAGCGTGACGAAGAGGGGGTGCTCCAGACCGGTAGCGGGTCCGACCGAGCCCAAGACCGCAAGGTCGGCGCATCCTTGCATACGAAGTGGCTCTCGATGATGTACCCGCGCCTCCTTGTAGCCCACCATCTACTTAAAGAGACCGGCGCCATCATGGTCGCTATCGACGACACCGAGCACGCGCGGCTCAAGTTGCTCATGGACCGGATCTTTGGCGCGGAAAACTTCATCGCCAGCATCGTTTGGCAGGGCGGCCGAAAGAACGACTCGCGCTACATTTCGGTTGGGCATGACTACATGCTCATCTATGTGAAGAACGAGGGGGCTCTGCGTCAGGGAGACATTCGGTGGCGGGAAAAGAAGCCTGGCGTTGATGAAATTCTGGAGCGTGCTGCGCAAATTTGGCGTTCTCACGAGGACAAGGCGGTTGCAAACGAGGCTTACAAGAAATTCCTCAAGGAAATGGCCAAGAAGGGTGCAACAGCAGGCGTTCTGAGGTTTTCGAACCTCGACGAATCAACCGGTCGGCCCTATAACGCAGACCGTGATCTGTCCTCACCGAACCTTAGGGCCAGCGGCAACTATGACATCTACCACCCAATCACCAAGAAGGCCGTAACCCGACCCCAGGGTGGCAGCGGGTGGCGCATGACCGAAGAAGCTGCTCGCCAAATGATGAAAAATGGCCTCATCGTGTTCGGTGAAGATGAGACGAAAGTTCCGCGTGGAAAAATTTTTCTGGATGAAATGTCCAATCAGGTAGCGGAGTCGGTTTTTAGCCAGGAGCGAACGTCTGCCGGAAAATCACTGGTTGAGCTACTGGGTGAAGATGTTTTCCCATTCCCGAAGGATACCAACGTCGTAGCCCGATGGCTCAATATCGTGACGAGGGGCGCCCCGGATGCACTTATCCTTGACTTCTTTGCGGGGTCCGGTTCTACCGGTCACGCCGTTATGAACCTCAACGCCGCTGATGGCGGAAACCGTCAATACATCCTGGTGCAACTCGACGAGCCCGTCAGCATGGGCAGCTACAGGACTATTGCGGACATCACTCGCGAACGTCTGCGCCGCGCGGGTAAGCAGATCGCCGGTAAGCAGAGCTCCGACGCCGCCCAGGTCGACACCGGCTTCCGGTCGTATCACCTAGCCTCCAGCAACGTAAAACCCTGGAACGGAACCCCCGACCAGCTCAACCTTCTCGAATCCGTGGACAACCTCGTCGCCGGGCGCACCACAGACGATCTGCTGGTCGAGATGATGCTGCGCCTGGGCGTGGACCTGACCACCCCCCTGGAGACGCGTGAAGTCGCCGGCAGCACCCTGTACAACCTGGCTGGCACGCTGTTCGCATACTTCGGCACGGACATCACAGTGGAGCGAGCGAGCGAGGTCGCGAAGGCTTTGGTGGCCTGGCGCGATGAGGACCCGGGCGACGCCGACACTACGGTCGTCGTCCGTGACACGGGGTTCGTCGATTCTTCCGCCAAGCTCAACTTCGCCGCCGCTGTCGAGCAGGCCGGCTTCACCACGCTGCGGAGTATCTGAATGAAATTTTCCTTCGATGCGGACCTCGACTACCAGCGCGAGGCCATCGACGCGGTCACAGGGCTGTTCAAGGGCCAGGAAAGGATGGAATCCCAGTTCACCGTGCACGCGCACCCGTCAGCGCGCGCCGGGCTCGACGGTCTGACTGACCTGGGCTACGGGAACATGCTGCACCTGGATCGGAAGACGATCCTGGATAATCTGCACGAAGTACAGAACCGCACCGGTCTTGCTCCGGAGCCGTCGTTGGACTCGATGAACTTCACCATCGAGATGGAGACCGGCACCGGCAAGACATACGTCTACCTGCGCACCATCTACGAGCTCAACCAGTTCTACGGCTTCACCAAGTTCATGGTGGTGGTGCCGTCGGTGGCTATCAAGGAGGGCGTTGAGACGTCCATCCGGATGCTGCGCGAGCACTTCGGGGCCCTGTACGGCAACCCGCCGATGAACTTCTTCCAGTTCGACGGCAACAACCCGTCTCGCGTACGCTCCTTCGCCACCTCGCCGAGCATCGAGATCATGATCGTCACTGTCGGTTCGGTCAACAAGAAGACTAACAAGGTCTATCAACCGGCTGAGGAACTCGACTTCGAGGTACCCGCCGACCTGATCCGGGCCACGAACCCGATCATCATTGTCGACGAGCCGCAGAGCGTGTACGGCGACACCGGTACCGGCAAGAAGAAGGGCGCGGGTCGCAGCGCGCTCGAAAACTTCAACGCCCTGGCCACCCTGCGCTACTCGGCCACCCACCCGAAGGGCGACAAGGCCAACCTCGTCTATCGCCTGGATGCCATCGCCGCCTACGAGAATCAGCTGGTTAAGCAGATCGAGGTCGACTCCTTGGTCACGTCCGCCAGCGGGACAACGCCGTACGTCAAGCTGCTCGACGTGAAGCGCGGCAACGGGGCGATCACGGCACGCGTCGAGGTGGACGTCGAGCAGGGCAACGAGATCAAGCGCAAGGCTGTCACCGTGGACACCACGTCCCGCAGCAACCTCGCGGACATCACGGGTCGCGACCTGTACAAGGACCTCACCGTGGTCGCCATCAACGCGACTCAGGGGCAGCAGAGCATCTCCTTCGACACCGTCGCGCAGCCACTCAGAGCGGGCGACAGCATCGGCGCCGAGGTCAGCATCGGCGAGCGAGCCCGCCAGATGATCGCTCAGACCATCCGGCAGCACCTGCTCAAGGAGCAGGAGTTCGCGGTCCACGGACGCGACATAAAGGTGCTCAGCCTCTTCTTCGTCGACTCTGTGGCCAAATACCGCGAGTACGGCCCCGATGGAGAGGCTCTTCCCGGCGAGTACCAGCGGATCTTCGAGGAGGAGTACACGCGTATCGCCTCCGAGCCGGAATTCAACACCCTGCTGGGCGGCAGCGCCGCAGACCAGGTCGCGAGGGAGGCCCACCAGGGGTACTTCTCTGTGGACCGCCGCAAAGGTGGCTCCGAAGTGCTGGTGGACACCAAGGAGACCACCGACAAAGGACGTCAACAGGCAGGTCTCGCCTATGAGCAAATCATGCGGGACAAGGTCGGTCTGACCACACCGGGCACCTCCATCCGGTTCATCTTCAGCCACTCCGCGCTGCAAGAGGGCTGGGACAACCCCAACGTCTTCCAGATCTGTGTGTTGAGGAACATGGGCACCGAACGCTGGAGGCGACAGTCCATCGGTCGTGGCCTGCGTCTGTGCGTGGACGGGACCGGCAACCGTGTGCACGGCTTCGACACCAACCGCCTCACCGTGATCGCGAACGAGTCCTACGAGGAGTTCGCCGATCGGCTTCAGCACGAGTTGGCCGAGGACCTGGGCATCCAGTTCGGCATCGTCACCGTGGATGGCTTCGCACGCCTGCCCTTCAAGGCGGAGAACGGAAATGTCGTTCCGGTCGGCTCGGCCGCCGCGCAGACCCTGTATCAGGCTCTGTTCACCGCGGGGTACATCGACGCCAAGGGAAAGGTCCAGGACAGCCTGCGCCAGGCCGTAAGGACCGGCGACGAGAACCTCACCAAGATTGTCAGCGACTCCGTGGAGTCCCAGGCCGCGGTCAAGGCGGTGCTCGGACTCATCAAGCGCCTGGCCAAGCCGATCGATGTCAAGAAGGCCGGCGAACGCGTCGCGGTGCCTCTCGTCCAGCAACGCTTGGAGAGCCCCGAGTTCCAGGAGCTGTGGAACCGCATCCGGCATCGCACGGAGTACCGCGTCGAGGTCGACGAAGACAGCCTGCGTAAGGCGATGGTCAAGGCGCTGCGGGACATGCCGCCCGTGCCAAAGCGCCGGGGCGAGTGGCGCACACACCGCGTGCAGCGCATCGATCAGAGTGGCCTGACCGCGGAGGCAGCAGCGGCGCGACGTGCAGACGTCACTTACGCGGACAGCGAGGACCTGCCCGACATTCTTTCCGTGCTAGCAGACCGCACCCAACTGACCCGTGCCACGCTCGCCCACGTCCTCACTGAGTCCGGCACACTCGGACAGTTCCGGAATAATCCGCAGGCATACATCGACCAGGTGAGCCGCCAACTCAACATCACCAAGGCCGATTTCCTGGTCAGGGGAGTGCGCTACGAGCTGGTGGCCTCCTCCCGCCCTGAAGCAGACCGCAGGTATGCGCTCAGCCTTTTCCGCACAGCCGACCTCGCCGGGTACACCGGCCCCGGAGGGAACATCGTCACCGACTCGCACGGCAACGCGGTCTCGTTCGAAGAGAAGTCGGTATACCGGTACCTGGTCATCGACTCGACTCCGGAGAAGGACTTCGCGCTCGCGCTCCTGCAGCGCCCCGAGGTCAAGACCTTCGTCAAACTTCCGGCGTCTTTCAAGATCCCAACGCCTTTGGGAAGTTACAACCCCGACTGGGCACTAGCCGTTGAGCGAACCGATGGCAGCCGCTACATCGTCTTTGAGACCAAGGATGTCAACGAGCTCGAACTACTGCGGCCCATGGAGCAAAACAAGATCGCTTCGGCCCGCAAGCACTTCGAAGCCGTAATCCATGGGGCCGGGATCAGTGACCTCGAGTACGCGGTAGTCAACGGCATTGAGGCGGCGACCGCCATAATGGAACGGGACGATCCGCAATAGGCACGCCACCAGCGCGCTGGTCCATCGGCGAAGAGAGCTAGAACTCACGACTCCACCGACCCGTCTTCCGATCCGGGAACGGTGCCCATGACGCCTCGGCACAGGTGGGCATACGGAGTTCGGAGCGTATCCATGCCGACGGTGTGGTGCGGGGCGGCTGGCACCGCACCCGCACCCGCACCGCACCGGTCACCACCCGTCGACGCCTACCCGCATGGACGTAACCAAGCTCCAACTATCCGCAACTGTACGCACGTTCTCCCAGCTCCTGTTCGTCCACCCGCCGCGGAGCCCGCCTCGCCCGTCTACTCGCCGTCGAACAGCTCCGCGCCTGGGAGGTGTCACCCGACGTCACCGAGCGCGCCGAGCAGATCGTGCCGAACCCGCCAACAACGCCGCCCTGCACGGCCGCGTCCAAGGACGCGACTTCCGGCTCGCTCCCACCCTCGACACCGGCACCCTCCGCATCGCCGTCACCGACGCCCGTGGCAATCAACTCCTGTTCCTGTCGGCCTCGGCAGACCCCGGGCCTCTCCTTAGTCGGGTCGAGGCCTCCTCCTGGTCGCCACCTTGACCGACCGTTGGGGCACGGACCCGCATCCGCCCGGCGGGAAGACCGTCTGGACGGAAATCACCCTCGCCCCGAGCGAAGCGGGTGCCGCGGCATCCGGTCCCGGCCATGTCGGCCGTCCCAAGTTCGCCGACTCGACAACGGCGTGCGGGAGTGCCGCCCACGGGACGGCTGTGTACCTAGACAGACCGTGACCAACGGCAAGGACGAGCCCACGTCCTGGGAGTCGGTCATGGCCGGGAACGGGCGCTGACGGGGAATCCCAATTGTTCGCGACGCCGCGCCGTTGAAAACGCTAAGGTCACGTCGGATGCGCTGGCGGAGGGGACCCGGCGCGCGACGTAGGCGGGGTGGCTGTGGCGAGTGACACGACGACCGGCGAGAGCGGTCGTGGAATCTTCGAGGACTTCGGCGCCTATCGGACCCCGACGACGGCGGACTTCACCGCCGTGCTGACGGACGGATTGGTCGCCCCCGACGCGAACGTGCTGCTGAACCTCTACCGGTACACGGAGCAGGCACGGACCGACCTTCTCGGGGCACTCGGCGCTCTCGGCGACCGACTGTGGGTTCCGCACCAGGTCGTCGACGAGTTCTGGCGGAACAGGGAAAGTGTAATCAGCGAAGCGCGATCGACAAGCAAGAACGCTTCCCAGGAGATGAGCGGCCACGCCGGGACGGCGGTGCAGACCCTACGCACCTGGGCCAACCGAGTGGCCCTGAGCGACGAGGACTTGGCAGCCCTCCACGATCGGCTGACGGATGTCTTCGGCGAGGTGCAGAAGAAGATCACCGAGGTCGGTGAAGGTGAATGGCAGAACATCACTCATGACACCAGCGCCGATCCGGTGATCGCCGGGCTGGAGCGTGCACTGGTCGGCCGTGTCGGCACGCCCTTCAGCCTCGAGGAACGTGCCGAACTCACCGAAGAGGGCAAGGAGCGCGTCAAGAAGCGCGTTCCGCCCGGTTACATGGATGCCAAGAAGGACGGCGATGGAGCGGTCGGCGACTTCTTCGTGTGGGAAGAGCTCCTTCGTGCGGCGTCCGAGCGCCGGAGCGATGTCCTTTTCGTGACGGCGGATGCCAAGGAAGACTGGTGGCGGAAGGAGCACGGTTACAACCGGGGTCCTCGCCCGGAGCTGACCGCGGAACTCCGGAGGCGGGGCGGAGGCCGGCTGTTCCTGCTGTCGCCGAGACAGTTCCTGGAAGTAGCCGCCCCCATCCTGCAACTCAGTCTCCAAGCCGGCTCCGTCGAGGACATTGAGAGGGTGGAACGCATTGAGGCCGAGCCCGCCCACGGCGGTTGGACCACCGCTGCGATCGAGGCTCTCTTCAACGGCCTCTCATACGAGGGTTACGGCAATCGCGTGGACGTCATCCGCTATGCGGCCGAGATGGACGGCCGCATCGAGGCGTCGTCCGTGTACGACATCTGTGATTACGACGACGAGCGTAGTCTGAGGGGCTTCACCAGACCCATCAAGCGAATCAGCGGAAATCTGATGGAGCAGGGGGTCATCCCGGACTCGGCAGTGCCGGTTCTCACCGCCGAATATGAGAACGGCCCCGGCCGTGCTTCCGGCTTCAGGGTTCCACCTCTCCTCGTCCCGTTGATCAACGACTTGGCGGACAACGACGAGCATTAGGCTCGACCCTGTAGAGGATCACGGTGCTCCGGCCGCCGGGTCAGGCCGACGCCGGCTCCCAACGGTAGCCCTCAACTGCCTCGCCGTAGGGAAACAATAGCGGTTCCAACTCTGTACGCAGCAAGTCGGCGTCCCCCGGCGGCAGAGTCAGCGACGCCCTGCGCATGCGGACGCTCCAGGTGGCCGGATCAGGGAACACGGAAAGCCGTGGCACAAGATCACGCAGAACCAGCCCCTCGCGGAACCGAGCCAGGCCGGACACCTCCAAGCAGCAACCTTCGGTGAAGGTGCGCTCCCCGAAGACGACCGGATCCTGCAGAACTCCCACGGGGCCAACGACCCGGGCCCACCCGATGACGCGCCCGATATCGCGTGTCGGATTCCTGAAGCAGCCCCGCGTGGTGTAAAGGAAGACCTCGTCGCCCTCCTCCAAGACCTGAGCCGCCTTGGAACGCCCCGCGGGGAAGGCCATCCGCTGGGCGGTCACCACCCAGCTCAGTGCGGCACGGTCACTGATGATCAGCAGGTGTGTCGACGGCATGCCGATCACGATACCCAGACGGCAGCCCGGCGCACCGGTCACTCCACTTCTACACCTTTCGGAGGACTTACGGTCTCCTTGGTCGCGGCGCATACGGACTCGGCGCCCAGGCTGTCGCGAGCGCCCGCTTCCGGTGGCACGAATGGTGACCACGTCGACAGCGCCCCAGTACGTGCGGCACCTGCCGACCATTGACTGCCGCTCCGCCCCACACGGCAGCCGAGTGGGGCGACAGCTCGTCACCGCGTCCGGAGCGCAAGGCCCCGATCACCCGCTCGACGTCGTCCCGCCACCCACACAACTCCCCCTGCGTGGGCGCCAGTTCGTACCCGTGGTAGTGGCAGGCCCGGCTGAGGCCGGCCCAGGTCGCCGACCAGCGGCGCGCCGTGTCGGGGTCGGCGTAGGACTCCACGCACAGGGCTTGGGCGTGCGGCGGGCAGCGGGCCAGCTGCGGTTTGCGGCCCTGCCAGTAGCGGCACAGGGGCTCTTCGAGGGCGTGGCGCAGCAGGAGTGCCACGGCGCGCGGCCAGACTCCCGTGGTGGAGGCGGTGGCGGTGCCGAGCAATCGGTCCGCGCCCGCGAGCAGTTACTCGGGCTGTGAGGTGAACGGCGGCGCAGGCGGGAGGGCCGCGGGGAGCCGGGGCGAGCGGGCGGGATGGGCGTGTCCGGGGGATCGTGGTCACAGGGGTCGCACCGCCTTCGCGAGGTCCGCGGTGCGGCGGATGATCTCCTCCGCGTCGTCGACGGGCACGGCTTCGTGGGTGCCCTTGTTGCACCACCGAATGTGGTCGGTGGCCTGCTGGCCGTAGCCCCGGGTGAGGTCGGTCATGGTCTCGCCCACCCGGTCAATCTCCCCGTAGAGGGCGAGAAAGGCCAGTTCGGTGAGCTTGTGGGCCTTCGCGATGCACTGCTCGATCGCGGCATGCGGCAGGCCCGTGCCGAGGAGCCGGCGCCGGGCCGGTTCGAGGGGGGCGGCCTCCAGTGCGGTGCGGCACAGGCCGGGCAGGACCCGGGCGACGACATCCCCGGGCAGGTCACGCGTCCTGGCGAGCGCCTTCGCGTCGTACAAGGCCTGTTTGGTCGTACAAGGCCTGTTTGACGGGGTGGTCGCCGGAGCGGACGCGTACGGCGGAGCGCTCACGGCGGTCGACGGTGAGGACGGTGGCGGGCAGCCGCAGGTGCTTCAGGGCCTGCGGCAGGCGGGTGTCCTGGGTGCAGACGACGACCTGGCGGTGCTCGGCGTGGAGGGCGAGGACGCGGGCGAGGCCGTCCACCTTGGCGGGGTCCATGGACTGCACCGGGTCGTCGATGACGAGAAACCGGAAGGGGTTCTCCGGGAGGAAGGTGCGCGGGAGGAAAGGCGTACCAGCGCGCCCTCAACCACCACCGGCTCCGACGCGCTCCTCTGCGTCCTTGGCGCCGTCATCGCCTTCGGCTCCCTCGCCTGGCTGACCGGCAACCTCACCAACGCCCTCGTCGGCACCGGCCCCTGGGCGCCGTTCAAGGCAACCGACGCACTGCTACACCCCGACGCGCTGTGGCCGCACCTGAGCCCCACCGCTCTGATGGTCGGTGCGCGGCTCGACTGCTCCAGCTGGTGGCCTGAAGATCCGCTTCACCGCGTACTGGGCGCCGTGTCCATACCGGCTACCGCTTCGGAGCACTCGGGAGGGGATAACCGTGGCACTGTGAACAGTGGTAACCGCTTTTCTCGCCACGTCCGGTCTTCTGGGTCCGAGCTGTGCCACGATCTCGGCCGTCGTTCCTCACACGCCGGTGCCCCTCCACGAGCTGTTCGGGAGAAGTCGCCGTTCGCGCAGTTGAATCACCTACCACGCTCCGTGCGTCGCTGGATGTAGCGGGCGGCGAGGTTGGCGAGGTGGAGTGCCGTTGGGGAGGCGGGTGGGGACGTTGGTGTGCAGGTGGGCGGTGCGCAGGGCCTGGACGAACATGGCCGGCGACCCGGCTGAACCCGCCCCCAGTACACCCTGGGGGTGGAACCGGACACCGGGCTTGGACCACTTTCGAGCAGTTCACGCAACGCCTAAAGCCAGATGACCGTCCTGGACTCAGCTCTCCTGCCACGACTCTCGCCCACGTCTCTTGGGCAGATGTGCGCCGGCACGATCACGTGGCAGATCGGGAATCGTTGCTTGCCTCGGTGGGGTGTCAGTGCTTCACCGTAAGGTGACGAGCGAGTACTGGAAGTGGTGGAGGGGATCCCAGTGGTATACGTGCAGCATCTTTCGGTCCGGGTGCCTTGGCACGACACAGGCTGGGAGGGCCGAATCTGCGCCGATCCACTAGGCAATGCGTCGTGCGTGCTACTGGAGAACATCGGGCGGCGGCGAAAGGACGAGCTGGAGGTCGAGTATGCGGGCCAGGCCTTCAGCGCGTTGCCGGACAGCCTGCCCGCGTGTGCCGGTGAGCGGGGCGGGTTTCTGAGCAGCAGGGATCATGTGCTGCGGACGTCCCACCCCTACAACCATGCCCTCAAGACGCTCAAGGGTGCGTCCGTTCCGTTGCCCGCGTGGTCTGTCCCCGGCATCCCGTTTCGCTGGCTCAATCGGGCGATGCTTCTGGACGGTGTCATGGAGCAGCAGCCGGTGGACGGCTACAGCTCGGAGGCGGAGGAGCATGCGATTTCCGCGCTGGGCTTCGAACCTCCGTGGGTCCTTCACGGGGACAACCAGAAGGCCGTCATCGACACGTTCTTCCAGGACGTCGTCGAGGGGCAGTCGCTGGTCTTCTTCTATCTCAAACACGCTCCGTTCGAGGACCATCCTCGTCGAATCCTCGTCGGTGCCGCGTTGGTCGCCTCGGTCACGCCGCCCGGCCGGTGGCCGGCTGAGGGTCCCACCCCGTTCCCCAATCACATGTGGGAGACGGTGGTACGGCACACGCTGCGGCCGGACGGCAATGGAGGCATCCTGCTGCCGATGCAAGCCCTGGCGCGGATCGCCGCTGATGGTACTGATGTCTCGCGCGCCCTGGCGCAGGCCCCGGAGACGTGCTGGGAGTTCTCGTACGGAACCGAGCACGTGCCGTCAGACACAGCAGTCGCCTCGCTGATGGAACTCAAGCGTGCCGCCGAAGCTGCCATCGACCTGGGCTGTGAGCTGCCGCAGCGGTCCTTCGACTGGCTCGACGAGCAGTTGCACCATGCCTGGCTCCGCCGCGGTACCGCCCCTGGTCTGCCCGCGGTGCTGAGCCTCCTCGGTGTGACTCACCCCACGTTCGCGGCCCGGGAGGTGACGTCTGCCGTCAGCGACAGGAAGGACCCCTGGCCTGTACTGGAGCGGGCGCTGCAAGGACGCGGCGGTCCGGCCTCGGTCATGGCGCTGGCCACGCTCACCCGCCAGAAGGTATGGGCCGCGCTTGGACACGATCAACGCCAGGCTCTGAGGCTGTTGGCCCGCTTCGACCTGACTGCAGACCAAGTGCGCCTGGTATGTGAGCAGAAGACCACGATGCCATTGTCCGTGGCGGAGCTTCTCGCGGACCCGTACACCCTGGTGACCTGCACGGTGGACGACGCGGATCCGATCCGCTTCGAAGCCGTGGACCGGGGCTGTTTCCCCGACCTGCAGCTGACGGACCGGCATCCGCTGCCGATCTCGGAGCCACTCACCGATCCCGACGACAAGCGGCGCCTCGAAGCCGCAATGGCGACAGTGCTGCTGCGCGCCCTGGCAGAGGGGCACACTCTGCTGCCGCTCGAAGAGATGCTGGAGGGTCTGGAGAGGCTGAGCTCCGTCAGGCCATTGCGCCCTAGCCAAGCAGTTTTGGCAGCTCACCAGTTGCGTGCCGAGGACCTGGACGACGACTTGGACTTCAACTGGCCGCAGTTGTGCCGGACGCACGTCGCCGATGGTACGGCGGCCTACAAGCTGCGTTCCGCGCTGTGGCGCAAGCATGCAATTCGAGAGGTCATCGACCAGCTCCGCGCCGCGGCCCGGCATACGGCGCCGAAGGATCTCGCGGCCACCCTGGATTCCGTGCTCGACGAGCAAGGTGAGATCGCCGAGGCCGACCGCGTCGACGAGGCCCGGGCGCGACAGGAGAAGGCCGCGGCCTTGCGTGAGATGTACGAGAGCCGGTTCACCGTGCTCAACGGTCCGGCGGGCACAGGCAAGACCATGCTGGTCAAGGCACTGGTACGACGGCCGGAGGTGATGTCGGAGGGAGTGCTGCTACTCGCTCCGACGGGCAAGGCACGGGTCCAGTAGCAGAACAAGGTCGGCCATCAGGCCCAGACGCTCGCGCAGTTCCTGAGCAAGTCGGGCCGCTACGAAGGCGACACCGCCCGGTACGTGATCACGGGCCGCCTACCCCGCGAGCGGCAGTACGGCACAGTAGTCATCGACGAGGCCTCGATGCTCACATAGGGCGTCTGCACCATTCCGCACTTGAACGTGCACGACTGACCTCAAATAGGCAATTGGGGATCAGTCATGAGCACACTGGGTCGCATTCGATCCGGGCCAGAGCGCCAGGCCCAGGGCGCGCTCCAGTCGACAGACCGTCAGGACATCCGGCCAGGTGGCTCCCGCCAGCAGATCGCCGATGGTCTGTCTGCCGACGTTGCTCTGGGCGGCCAGTGCGCGCAGCGAGAGCTCCGGCCTCTCGCGCAGGGCGGCGGTGAGGCGGCGGGCAATCGTTTGGACGACCGCCGCGGCGGGCTCCCCGGCGATCCGTGCATCCGGCCACTCCTCCGGATCGACGGCGTAGCTCCATGGCGGCGCCGTGCGCGCTCGGCCTCCGGTCATAAAGATGCGTTCCTTCAGATCGTGATCGACACTGACATCAGTGGCCGGTTAACCGGCCACCTGTCATGGGCCTTGCGCCTGGAGGTCGCTGTGTCGAATCGCCTGCTGGCCTACGCTCCGAAGGCGGAGACGGTGCCGCCCGCCCAGTGGCGCCGCATCGCTCCGGTCGTCCGCTCGCTGGGATTCATGGCCGTCGCAGCGGGACCCTACGGCCCAGACGTGGTCATGACGCCGCTCGCACGGCTGGTCGCCTGGGTCGAGGCCCAGGGCCTCCCGCTCGAACCCTCGGTGATCCTTGACCAGAGCACCGTCGAACGGTTCATCCTCGTCGGCTGCCGCGACATGGCCGCCAACAGCCGCCAAACCTGCAGCAGCCAGCTGCGCCGGGCCTCCGAAGCACTCCTGCTGGACCAGCTCGGACAGCATCCGCCGATCCGGCTGAAGGCCACTGCCGCCCCAGTGGCCCCCTACCCGCCGGCGGAAATCGCCTACTGGCTGATCTGGGCGCAGAGCCTGCCCACCCCCGCCCAGCGGCGCAACGCCTGTCTTCTGTTCTGTCTCGGCGTCGGCTGTGGGCTCGCCGTTGAGGATCTTGTGTACGTTCAGGGGCGGGATATCCTCGCGGGTCCCAACGGCCGGGCACTGGTCAAGGTGCACGGGCGCCGTCCGCGCACTGTCGTATGCCGGTACGCCTACGAGGAACTGCTGCTGGCGGAAGCCGCCCACATCCGGGCAGACGCGTACGCCTTCCGGCCGGACTGGCAGGACCGCACCAGCAAGCACATCGCATCGGACTGGCTGGCCAAGTACCCGCGGATCATCGGTCGTTGTGACGGTGCAGTGTTGCAGACCCAGCGGCTGCGTACGACCTGGCTGGTCGAACTGCTGAATGCAGGTATTCCGCTGAAGGTGATCCTCAGAGCGTCGGGACTCGGGACCCTGCACAGCCTCTCGCGATACCTCGTCTTCCTCCACGACGTGCCCGAAGCGGAGGCATCCGATCTGTTGCGGGGGGCGGCATGAGCAGGAAGAACCCGGAGGACAAACCCTGCCGGCGTACGGGCCTCGCTCTACGCCCTGCACCGCAGGCCCCCGGCCGTACCCTCAGCGACCGCGTTGTGAGGCAGGTCTTCGACCTCGTGCGCCACAGCGGAGTACTGGAACGCCTTCCCTCCAACGAGCACCGGCCAGGTCCGAAGGGCTTGCCGTTCCGCACAGTGCTGATCGGCCTGATCCTGTCGCAGTACATGGGCAAGAGCGCGAACATCAACGACGCATGGGAGACGCTGTTCTTCGCCCTGTCTCCAGGGTCCAAAGCCCTCCTTGACGTCCCCCACGTCGACCTGCACATTCGCGAGGGCGCAACCCGAGAAGAAATCGACCGCGTCGCGCACCACCATTACGCGACGTCGAAGCGCGTCTACCGGTCCTGGGCCTCGATGACCCGACGCCTTGACCCGGCACCACACGACCGCCGGAAGCGGCTGTCGCTCAGCGAGGCCAAGAAGATCCGACGGAAGTGGAATGCCCGCGCCAACCAGGACACCGTGCGCAATCTGGAGGGCATCGCCCAGGATCTGATTCTCGCTCCGGTGATGGCTTCCTACCGGCGCGGCGAATTCGCTCGGTGGCCTGGCCACATCGCGGTCGACGACACTCCAGTTCCGGTCTGGGGCAAAGAGCCGGACTACCACCAGGACCGGGCCTCGCTTGAGATCACCGCCGGGATGTACGTGAAGGGAGGAACGCAGCAGAAGTCGGGGCCCAGCGGCAAAGCTGCGGCCTCCACGAACACTGGCACCCGGCGCGGCACGGCAAACAAGCCAGTGCCTCGCAAGACCAAGTCGGGACAGGAGAAGAAGGCCAACGCGCCGGAGAAGAGAGAGTTCCGCTACGCCATGATGGCTGCGTTCCCGGGCCATGGCCACGGCGACCTCGCTGGCGCCTACCCGGCGGTCTGCCTCGGCATGATCCTTCACACCCCGGGCACCGAACCCGGCCCGGCCGCCCTGCGCGCCATCCAGCCGGCCTTCGAACGAGGCCTGGTCAAAGACCTGTTCTGCGCCGACCGGGGCATCACCCAGGCCAAGCCTCACAACCTGCATCTGCAGCTGCTCAAACTCGGCCTCAACACGGTGAAGCACTACAACGACGACAAGGTCGACCGGCAGGGAGAGTTCCGCGGCATGCAGCTGGTTGGCGGCGAGTTCTACTGCCCGCTGATGCCCACACCGCTCATCACTGCGGGCGCCACATACATCGACAGCCGCACGGACGAGGACCGCGCCCACGCACTCAACCTGATCCAGTCCCGGAAGGACTACCAGACCAAGATCAAGGAGTACGGGCCCGCAGGGGACCAGCGTCGACAGTGCCCCGCCCTCGGGCCCCACGCCACGGTCACCTGCTACCGCCGGCCCCAGCCACGCCCGTCCACCGTCGTCGACCTCGACGCCCCCACTGTCCGTACCTCGGCAGCCCTGCCCACCATCCCCAGGCCCAAGCGGGACACCCCCGTCTACCCCGATATCTGCAGGGGGAAGAGCATCACCGTCCCGGGCACCGTGTTGGCCAAGTGGCGGCAGAAGTACCCCCTGTTCGCCCCTCTGTGGCAAGAAGCCTGGTCCGGACTGCGCAGTCAGAACGAGGGCGGCAACGGCAACCTCAAGAAGTCCGCCCTCGACAGCATCGACAATCCCCAGCTCCGCCTGCCGCACGGACGCGTCGCACAGACCCTGCTCAATGCCGTCATCATCTTTGTGGCAAACCTCAGAGCCATCCGACGGTTCCTCCGCGACCAGGGCATCCAGCCCCGCAAAGCCGGCACGCAGAGCGCCGCAACCCAACCTGGTGAGCACTCCGACCCGCCCCAGGCGCGACTGCTTCCGACCGAGCAGGGCGAGCCTCCGCCACGCGAGTGACACACCTCCGCCGCGCTCCGCCCCCTGAAAACCCCACATGCCTGCGCCACGGGTACCAGCTGTCGCGCAGGCATGTCCTGTTTCCGCAGGTGAGAGGCGCGTTACCTGGACCGCCACTGCCTCACCCCCTCACCGAGCCGATCACGAGGCTCAAGGCCCCAGAAACGACGAAATACCGGTGAGTCACATGACTCGACCGGTAATTCGTGAACGCTTCGGGACGATCTCGTGAACGTCCCCTGCTGGTGTCCGAGGGGGGACTTGAACCCCCACGCCCGATAAAGGGCACTAGCACCTCAAGCTAGCGCGTCTGCCATTCCGCCACCCGGACTCAGGTGATTCGCCCCGGTCTCCCGCGGCGACATGGACAACAATACCAGGGGTTTGCGGTGCCTCTCACCTGCATATTGCGTGGTCAGTGGGGTGCGAGCGGCACTCCGAGAGCTGCGCTACCGCGTGTATCCGAGTAGATGCGCAGCGTTTGGCTACCGTCGGCCGGGTGAGTCAACGTCGCACCTACCGACCGCCCCGAGCCTTGTCCATGCTGCGCGAGCATCTGCGCGAGACGTTCTGGTTCGCCCCCACCGTGGCGCTGATCCTCGTCTTCGTCGTCTGGGCCCTCGCCGACGCTCTCGACATCCTGATCGTCGACACGCTGCGGGACGAAGAGGACTTCCGGAGTCTTCGCGAGCTCATGGCGATCGCCGAGGACGCCAAGACCATCGTCACCACGGTCGCGTCCGCGATGATGACCTTCATCGGAGTGGTTTTCAGCATCTCGCTCGTCGCGGTGCAGATGGCGGCCGGCAACTACAGCCCCCGCGTCGTGCGCATCTTCATCAGGAGCCGCATCAGCAAGCTCACCTTCTCGGTGTTCCTCTCCACGTTCCTGCTGTCGCTGCTGGTGCTGACGGCGTTCGAGAGCGAACGGGACCCCCGGGATGTCACCTCCGTGCCGGTGGTGCAGAGCATCCTGACGCTGCTCATGGTCGCGTTGAGTCTGGTGCTGTTCATCGCCTATGTGACGCAGACGCTCCAGCTGATGAAGGTGGGCCCCGTGGTCGACCGGGTCACGCGGGAGGCGTTCGGGGCGCTGGCGCGTATGCCGAGGTCCGACGCCCCCGGGGACCCGCCCGGGGACGAGACCGCCCGCATCAGTCACCAGGGACGGTCGGGAGCGCTGCGGGACGTCGAGATCGCCCGGCTGGTACGGGTGGCCCGGCGCCATGACGTGGTGTTGCGGCTCATCCCCCGGGTCGGGGACTTCGTCGTGCCCGGAACGCCCCTCCTCACGGTCCACGGCGGCACGGAACGGCCTCTGCCGTTCACGGCCCGGCGGGCGCTGCAGTCGGCCGTGTCGGTCGGCGTGGAGCGCACGTTCCGACGTGACCTGACCTTCGGGCTGCGGCAGTTGACCGACATCGGGCTGCGGGCCTTGTCGTCGTCCGTGAACGACCCGACCACGGCCGTGCAGTGCCTGGACCGGATCGTGCAGTATCTCGCCGTGGTCGCCCACCGGCCGCTCAGCACGGTGTACCACCAGGACGGGAAGGGCCGGGTGCGGCTGGTCCAGCCGGTGTCCGGGTGGGAGGACCTGGTGGATCTCGGCTTCGCCGAGCTGCGGGGGTGCGCGGTCGGTAGCCCGCAGGTCACGCGGCGGATGATGGCCGGGTTCGAGGACCTGCTTCAGCTCGTGCCTCCTGAGCGGCGTGCTCCGCTCGAGCGGCACCGGGACATGCTGGTCCGCGCGGTGCGGCAGTCGGTACGGGAGCCGGCCGAAGGCGACTTCGCCCTCGAACCGGACCGCCAGGGCATCGGCTGACCGGCAGTCGCGCTCCGGCCTGGTCGGCCGGCCTTCGGGAGCGGACAGCCGGGCCCGGCCGGCGTTCGAGAGCGGACCCGGTGGGCCTCGGGCGCGGCCCGCCGGGGCATCGGCGACCGACTGGCGCGGCCCGGCGTGGTCCCTCTGGCCTTCCGGCGCGCCCGGCCTGGTGCGGCCGGCCGTCTGGCGCGGCCCGCCGGAGCCCGGTCGACCGGCCTACGCGGAGCGTCACGGCATCCGGCAGCACGCGGAACGGCGGGCGGCGCGCGGGTGGCTACTTCACGGCGCTGAGTGTCGCGTAGACGACGACGTTGCCCTCGTAGCCGCCTTTCGAGGACCGGTCGCCGCCGCACGTGATCACCCGCAGCTCGGGCCGGCCGGAATCGCCGTAGACCTTCTCGTCCGGGAAGTCGTTCTTGTCGTGGACCTCCACGGCGTCGACGGTGAACACGGCTGTGCGCCGGTCCTTGCGCACGACGTCGATGGTGTCGCCCTTGCCGAGCGCTCCGAGCCGGTAGAAGACTCCCCGTCCGGCGGGGGTGTCCACATGTCCGGCGGTCACGGCCGTGCCGTTCTCGCCCGGGGTCGCACCGTCGCCGTACCAGCCGGCGAGGGTGGGCGCCGCGGCCGGCGGCGGCTGCAGCGCGCCCTTTTCGTTCAACTCCAGGCGGGTCAGCGGGGCGTTCACACCGATGGCCGGGATCAGCAGGCGGACGGGATCCGCAGGGGCGAGAGGCCCGACGGCCGGGGGCTGCGGCGCACGCTCCGGGGCGGGCCGCGCGGCCGGGGGCTGCGGCGCACGCTCCGGGGCCGGTCCCGCGGCCGGGGACTGCGGCGCACGCTCCGGGGCCGGTCGCGCGGCCGGGGCCCGCTGTTGCGCCGGCCCCGGCTGCGGTGGGCGGTCCTCGTGCAGCGCGCCGCCCACCAGCACGACCCCGGTGATCGCGGCGCAGAAGAGCAGCTTGTAAGAGGGGAGACGGGTCGCTTCGGTGGTCCGTGTCGTCGGGGCGTCGTCCATCGGGGCGTGCCTTTGCTCGGCAATGGGCGGGGCGTGTGCGTGGGACCCGGCCGGCCCCCGGTCACCGTGGCGGTGACCAGGGGCCGGTGGGCAGAGACGGTGGCGTCAGGTCCGGACGCCGCCGGAGGCGCGGCGCGTCCTCGCCGCTCCGCCGACGACCGCTCCGGCGAGGAGCAGCCCGCCGAGTGCGAGCTGTGCGCTCTTGCCGGCGGCGTCACCGAAGCCCGCCTCGACGCCTCCGCTGGGGCGGTCGCCGATCCGGTGGGTACCGGTGACCTTGGTACGGGGCGGGCACTTCAGGGTCACCGTGTCGGTGCCCGGAGCGGCGTCGTCGGGCACTTTGAACTCGCCGACCAGGACGCCCTTCCGGTCGCCCTCGAAGAGGTGGAACTGCCCGCCCGCCTCCGACTCCCCCTTGCCGTAGGTCTCCTCGCCGCAGGCGGTGGTGGTGACCGTGACCGTGGTCCCCGGGGCGTTCCGCGGGCTGATCTCGATGTCGCTGTCCTCGGCCGCGGCGACCGGCGCGGCGAGTGCGAGGGTGCCGACGATCACGGCGACCTTGAGACCGGTACGGGCGATGCGCATGTCTTCCTCCATCGGAGCAGTGTCCGGCCCTCTGCGCGGCTCCTCTGCTGTGCTCCGTGTACGAGGCAACCCACAGTCGGTGATCATCGCAATCCGAGGTCCGGCACGGGGGTCACCCGGTAGGGCGCAGGATCCGGCCTCCTTCCGGCACCGGCGCAGGTCGCCGCGGGTCGCCGCTTCGGACACGCCGAGGCGAAATCTGACGACGTGACAGGTGCGAACGGGCTAAGGCCCGCACCGTCCCGGGTGCGTCGGGGGACCGGGACGTGCGGGCGTCCGGCCAGAGGGTCCAGACGACCCGTCAGGCGTTGAGCTGGTAGTCGGGGAAGTTGCCCGGCAGCCGCTCCCCCGGCGGGCCTTCCGTCACGGCCCGCACCAGCAGCTCGCCGCCGACGAACGCGCCGCGCCACGAGGCGCCGAAGCCGCCGAACAGCTCGTCGCGGTCGCCGCGCGAACGGGGCTTGTTGTGGCCGGTCTTGAAGGCGCGGATCTGTGGGGCGAGGCGGCGGAAGGTCGCCGGGTCGTCCGTGGAGAGGGTCGCCACGAGCGCGCCGCCGGAGGCGTTCAGCGCGGCGAGCAGTTCCGCCTCCGTGTCGACGAGGACGATGGTGTCGACCGGGCCGAAGGGTTCGGCGTGGTGCAGCGGGGAGGACGGCGGCGGGCCCAGGAGGGTGACGGGCGGGAGGTAAGCGGAGGTGTCCTGGCCGGGGAGGAAGCGGCCGTCGGCGAGCGTCCCACGGTGGAGGGGGACGGCTCCGCGGTCGACGGCCTCTGCGACCTGGTCGGCCAGCTCCTTGGCCTTGGCCGCGTTGATGAGCGGCCCGAAGTCGAGGGCGGGCAGCGGGTCGTCGGGGTGCTCGACAGCGAGGGGGTGGCCGGTGCGGACGGAGCGCACGGCGGGCAGGTAGGCGGCGAGGAAGTCGGCGAAGGACTCGCGCTGGACGACGAACCGGGGGTAGGCGGTGCAGCGCTGTTTGCCGTAGTCGAAGAGTTTCGGGATGACGGCGGTGAGGGCGGAGAAGTCGGTGTAGTTCCAGACGCCCCAGGTGTTGAGGCCCTCCTGTTCCAGGATGTGGCGTTTGCCGAGGTCGGCCACGGCGGTGGCGATGCGGGCGCCGGTGTCGCGTCCTCCGACGAAGGAGACGCAGCCGATCTCCGGGGAGCGGACCAGGGCCTCGGAGAGCTCCCCGCCGCTGCCGCTGACCAGGGTCAGGGGCACGCCTTCGCGAACGGCGAGCGCGCAGGCGAGGGTCAGGCATGCGACGCCGCCGTCGGTCGGGGCCTTGGCGATCACCGCGTTCCCGGCGAGCGCCTGGACGAGCATGGCGTGGACGAGGACGGACATGGGGTAGTTCCAGCTGGCGATGTTGGAGACCGGGCCGGCGAGGGGCGAGCGGCCGTCCAGCATGGGTTCGACGCCGTCGACGTACCAGCGGACCCCGTCGATGGCGCGGTCGACGTCGGCCTGGGCGAGCCGCCAGGGCTTGCCGATCTCCCAGACGAGGAGGAGGGCGAGCAGCTCGCGGTGCTCGGCGAGGGCGTCGAGGGTGGCGGCGACGCGGGCGCGGCGTTCCGGCAGGGGGATGTGGCGCCAGGCGCGGTGCTGGTCGAGGGAGGCGCGTACGGCCTGTCGGGCGGCGGCCGTGTCCAGCCGGGGCGGGCCGGCTATGGGGCTCTGGTCGACCGGGCTGGTGGCGGGGAGGGAGCGGCCGTCCGCATGCCAGCGCGCGGCCCAGAGGTTGAGGACACGGTCGTCCCGGAACGCTTCGGGGGCGACGGCTGCGCAGCGCTGCCAGGCGTCTGTCCAGGCCGTGCCCGGCTTGAGGGTGAGGGTGGGTGCCATGAAGGTGAACTCCGCTCGTGACGTGTCGTACGGGGCGGGAGACGTTCGGCGACGGGGACGGGCGGCCGGCTCGCACACGCCGGCCGCCCGGAGGTCCCGGTCGGTGATCGGGTCGGGCGCAAGCAGCCCGGTTGCCGACGATGGGGCGTGAAGGGGGGAGCTCTCAGCCGTCGGACATCGCGAGCCGCTCGCGCACCAGGCGTGATGTCTCGGTCGGTGTGGAGCCGACCCGTACGCCGGCCGCTTCGAGGGCCCGCTTCTTTGCCTCGGCGGTCCCGCTGGAGCCCGACACGATCGCTCCGGCGTGCCCCATGGTCCTGCCCTCGGGGGCGGTGAAGCCGGCGATGTAGCCGACGACGGGTTTGGTGACGTGCTCGGTGATGTAGGCGGCGGCGCGTTCCTCCGCGTCACCGCCGATCTCGCCGATCAGCACGATGAGTTCGGTGTCGGGGTCCTCCTCGAAGGCGGCGAGGCAGTCGATGTGGGTGGTCCCGACCACCGGGTCGCCGCCGATGCCGACGGCCGAGGAGAAGCCGATGTCGCGGAGCTCGTACATGAGTTGGTAGGTGAGTGTGCCGGACTTGGAGACGAGCCCGATGCGGCCGGGCTCGGCGGCGATGTCCGCGGGGATGATGCCGGCGTTCGACTGGCCGGGGCTGATGAGGCCGGGGCAGTTGGGCCCGATGATCCGGGTGCCCCGTTCGGCGGCGTACGCCCGGAAGGCGACGGCGTCATGGACGGGAATGCCTTCGGTGATGACGACCGCGAGCCCGATGCCGGCGTCGGCGGCCTCCATGACGGCGGCCTTGGCGAACGGGGGCGGTACGAAGACCACGGCGACGTCCGCGCCGGTGGCCGCCATCGCCTCGCGGACGCCCCCGAAGACGGGGACGGCACGCTCGTCGAAGTCGACGACCTGGCCCGCCTTGCGCGGGTTGACCCCCGCGACCACGTCGGTGCCGGACGCAAGCATCCGGCGGGTGTGCTTCATGCCCTCGGCGCCGGTCATGCCCTGGACGAGGACCTTGCTCTCCTTGGTGAGGAAGACTGCCATGGTTCCCGGGCCTTTCTGTTGAAGGTCGGTCGGCCTCCGGGGCGCCCTGGTCGGCGTCGACGGTCGGTCGTGCTCGGCTGCTCTCCCCCAGCTACCGCTGGGAGGTGCCCACTCGCAGCCTCCGCGCTCTCCCTGCCTTTCGGCGGGAGGGGACCGCTCCCTCTCGACGCCGCCGCGCCCCTTCGGAGCGATCAGATGGCGAGGTCGGCGGCCCGGCGGGCGGCGCCGTCCATGGTGGTGGACTGCTGGACGAGGGGATGGGCGCGTTCTTCGAGGATGGCGCGGCCTCGGGCGGCGTTGTTGCCGTCGAGCCGTACGACGAGAGGTTTGGTCAGGCGTACGGAGTCGAGGGCCTGCACGATGCCTTCGGCGACGGCGTCGCAGGCCGTGATGCCGCCGAAGACGTTGACGAGCACGCTGCCCACGTCCCGGTCGGAGAGGATGACGGAGAGCCCGTCGGCCATCACCGCGGCGGAGGCTCCGCCGCCGATGTCGAGGAAGTTCGCGGGCCTGGCGCCGCAGCCGGCGACGACGTCGAGGGTGGACATGACCAGGCCGGCGCCGTTGCCGATGACGCCGACGGTTCCGTCGAGCTTGACGTAATTGAGGCCCTTGGCGGCGGCCACCGCCTCCAGCGGGTCCTCGTGCAGGGTGGCGTCGTCGTTGCCCCAGCGGGCCTGCCGGAAGCGGGCGTTGTCGTCGAGGGTGACCTTGCCGTCGAGGGCGAGGATGTCGCCGGCGGTGGTGCGCACGAGCGGGTTGACCTCGACCAGGAGGGCGTCCTCGCGGACCAGGACCTGCCACAGGGACTCGAGGACGGGTGCGGTCTCCCGCGGCAGTCCGGCCGCCGCGGCGATCTCGGCGGCCTTGGCGGCGGTGACGCCCTCCGCGGGGGCGACGGGGATGCGGGCGACCGCTTCCGGCCGGGTGGCGGCGACCTCCTCGATGTCCATGCCGCCCTCGGCGGACGCGATGGCGAGGAAGGCGCCGGCGGCGCGGTCGAGGACGTAGGAGACGTAGAACTCGGCCTCGATGTCGACCGGCTGGGCGAGCATCACCGTGCGCACGGTGTGGCCCTTAATGTCCATGCCGAGGATCTGGCGGGCGGTCACCTCCGCGGCAGCGGCGTCGACGGCGAGCTTCACCCCGCCGGCCTTGCCCCTGCCTCCGGTCTTCACCTGGGCCTTGACCACGACGCGGCCGCCGAGCCGTTCCGCGGCCGCGCGGGCCTGCGCGGCGGTCTGCGCGGTCTCTGCTTCCGGAACGGGGATGCCGTACTCCCCGAAGAGTTCCCTTGCTTGGTGCTCGTACAGATCCATGCCGGGCTCCCAGTGCTTCGTCCGAAACGAATGAAAGTGCCGCACGCCCCCTGGACACCACCCACCGGATGCGGGATAACAAGCTTCATACAGTATTCGTCGACTGTATGCAATCTACCGCGAAGCACACCGGGCGGCGCACCGGCGCCCCCTGACCAGCACACCGACTCCCCTACGAAGGGACAGGACCTCGCCATGCCCGACGACAACAGCCAGCAACTCATCTCGGGTGGACACCTGGTGGCCAAGGCGCTCAAAGCCGAGGGCGTGGAGGTCATCTACACCCTCTGCGGCGGCCACATCATCGACATCTACGACGGCTGCGTGGACGAAGGCATCGAAGTCGTCGACGTACGCCACGAACAGGTCGCCGCCCACGCCGCCGACGGCTACGCCCGCATCACCGGCAAGCCGGGATGCGCGGTGGTCACCGCCGGGCCCGGCACCACGGACGCCGTCACCGGCGTCGCCAACGCCTTCCGCGCCGAGTCGCCCATGCTGCTGATCGGCGGTCAGGGAGCGCACACCCAGCACAAGATGGGCTCGCTCCAAGACCTGCCGCACGTCGACATGATGACGCCGATCACCAAGTTCGCCGCCACCGTGCCGGACACGGCGCGGGCCGCCGACATGGTCTCGATGGCGTTCCGTGAGTGCTACCACGGCGCACCCGGCCCCTCCTTCCTGGAGATCCCGCGCGACGTCCTCGACGCCAAGGTTCCCGTCGACAAGGCGCGCGTCCCCAAGGCCGGCCACTACCGGGCCTCGACACGCAGCCCCGGCGACCCGGAGGCCGTGGAGAAGCTCGCCGACCTGCTGGTCCACGCCGAGAAGCCGGCGATCCTGCTCGGCAGCCAGGTGTGGACCACCCGCGGCACCGACTCCGCCGTCGAGCTGGTGCGCACCCTGAACATGCCCGCGTACATGAACGGCGCCGGGCGCGGCACGCTGCCGCCGGGCGACCCGCACCACTTCCAGCTCTCGCGCCGCTACGCCTTCTCGAACGCCGACGTCATCGTCATCGTCGGCACCCCTTTCGACTTCCGGATGGGGTACGGCAAGCGGCTGTCGCCGGACGCCACGGTGGTGCAGATCGACCTGGACTACCGGACGGTGGGCAAGAACCGGGACATCGACCTCGGGATCGTCGGTGACGCCGGCCTGATCCTCAGGTCCGTCACGGAAGCGGTGTCCGGACGCCTCAACGGTGGCGCCGTCAAGCGCAAGGCGTGGCTCGAGGAACTGCGCGCCGCCGAGCAGACCGCGCTCGACAAGCGGCTGCCGCAGCTGCGCTCCGACGCCTCGCCCATCCACCCGTACCGGCTGGTCAGCGAGATCAACGACTTCCTCACCGAGGACTCCGTCTACATCGGCGACGGCGGCGACATCGTCACCTTCTCCGGCCAGGTCGTGCAGCCCAAGTCCCCCGGCCACTGGATGGACCCGGGACCGCTCGGCACCCTCGGCGTCGGCGTCCCGTTCGTCCTGGCCGCCAAGCAGGCCCGCCCCGACAAGGAAGTGGTGGCCCTGTTCGGTGACGGCGCGTTCTCGCTGACCGGCTGGGACTTCGAGACGCTCGTCCGCTACAACCTCCCCTTCGTCGGGATCGTCGGCAACAACTCCTCCATGAACCAGATCCGTTACGGCCAGGCGCAGAAGTACGGCCTGGAGCGCGAGCGGGTCGGCAACACCCTCGGCGACGTCCGCTACGACGAGTTCGCCCGGATGCTGGGCGGCTACGGCGAGGAGGTCCGCGACCCCGCCGACATCGCGCCGGCGCTGCGCCGCGCCCGCGAGTCCGGGCTGCCGTCGCTGATCAACGTGTGGGTGGACCCCGACGCGTACGCCCCCGGAACCATGAACCAGACCATGTACAAGTGAGGAGCGCCGGCCATGACCCAGAACACGACCAGGACCATGACCAAGGCTCTTGAGGGCGTCCGCGTCCTCGACATGACGCACGTCCAGTCCGGGCCCTCGGCGACGCAGCTGCTGGGCTGGCTCGGCGCGGACGTGGTGAAGCTGGAGGCCCCGAGCGGCGACATCACGCGCAAGCAGCTGCGCGACATACCGGACGTCGACTCGCTCTACTTCACGATGCTCAACTGCAACAAGCGCAGCATCACCCTCAACACCAAGTCGGAGCGCGGCAAGGAGATCCTCACCGAGCTGATCCGCCGCAGCGACGTCATGGTGGAGAACTTCGGCCCCGGCGCCGTCGACCGGATGGGCTTCACCTGGGAACGGATCCAGGAGATCAACCCCCGGATCGTGTACGCCTCCATCAAGGGGTTCGGGGAGGGCCCGTACACCAACTTCAAGGCGTACGAAGTGGTGGCCCAGGCGATGGGCGGGTCCATGTCGACCACGGGCTTCGAGGACGGGCCGCCGCTGGCGACGGGCGCCCAGATCGGTGACTCGGGCACGGGCATCCACGCCGTCGCCGGGATACTCGCCGCGCTGTTCCAGCGCGAGAGCACCGGGCGCGGCCAGCGGGTCAACGTGGCGATGCAGCACGCCGTGCTCAACCTCTGCCGGGTGAAGCTGCGCGACCAGCAGCGGCTCGCGCACGGCCCCCTGGCCGAGTACCCGAACGAGGACTTCGGCGACGAGGTGCCCCGCTCCGGGAACGCGTCCGGCGGCGGCCAGCCCGGGTGGGCGGTCAAGTGCTCGCCCGGCGGCCCCAACGACTACGTGTACGTCATCGTGCAGCCGGTGGGCTGGCAGCCGCTCTCGGAGCTCATCGGGAGGCCGGAGCTGGCGGAGGACCCCGAGTGGGCGACGCCGGAGGCCCGGCTGCCGAAGCTGAACAAGATGTTCCAGCTGATCGAGGAGTGGACGGCGACGCTCCCCAAGTGGGAGGTGCTGGAGAAGCTCAACGCCCGCAACATCCCCTGCGGGCCGATCCTCTCGACCAAGGAGATCATCGAGGACCCGTCGCTGGCGGCGAACGAGATGGTCGTCGAGGTCGAGCACCCCGAGCGTGGCACCTTCACCACCGTGGGCAGCCCGCTGAAGCTGTCCGACTCGCCCGTGGACGTGGTCACCTCGCCGCTGCTCGGCCAGCACAACGAAGAGGTGTACGTCGGCGAACTGGGCCTCGGCGACGAGGAGCTCAGCCTGCTCAAGTCGAACGGAGTCATCTAGTGGCGGAGCACGCAGAGCGGCAGGCGGCGGTACGGGCGATCCTGGCGGGCGCGCTCGCCGAGGGCCGCACGGCGCTGACGGCCCCCGAGGGCAAGGCGGTCACCGACGCGTACGGGATCCCGACCCCGGCCGAGGGGCTCGCGGAGACGGCGGACGAGGCGGTGGCGCTGGCGGACCGGATCGGTTTCCCGGTCGCCATGAAGATCGTCTCGCCCGGCATCCTGCACAAGACGGACGCGGGCGGCGTGCAGGTCGGGCTGAAGTCCTGCGCGGAGGTGCGCGGGGCGTTCACCGCCATCGTGTCCAACGCGAAGGCGTACGACCCCGAGGCACGCATCCTCGGCGTGCAGGTGCAGCAGATGGTGCCGGCCGGGACCGAGGTGCTGGTCGGCACGGTCACCGACCCGACGTTCGGCAAGGTGGTGGCGTTCGGCCTCGGCGGTGTCCTCGTCGAGGTGCTGAAGGACGTCACCTTCCGGCTGGCGCCCGCGTCGAGGGACGACGCGCTGTCGATGATGGACGGCATCCGCGCCGCGGAGATCCTGCGCGGGGTGCGCGGCGGTGCGGCCGTGGACCGGGAGGCGCTCGCCGACGTGGTGGTCCGCGTCTCCGAACTGGCCGCCGACTTCCCGGAGATCGCGGAGGTCGACCTCAACCCGGTGTTCGCCTCCGCGGACGGGGCGATGGCCGCCGACGTACGGATCCTGATCGGCACCGAGGTCCCGGCCGAGCGCCGCAAGTACTCCCGCGAGGAGATGCTCACCTCGATGCGGCGGCTGATGCAGCCCCGGTCCGTGACGGTGATCGGCGCCTCCAACGAGCAGGGCAAGATCGGCAATTCGGTCATGCGGAACCTGATCGACGGAGGTTTCCCGGGCGAGATCCACCCGGTGAACCCCAAGGCCGATGACATACTCGGCCGTAAGGCGTACAAGAGCGTGATGGATGTTCCGGGCGAGCCCGATGTGGCGGTCTTCGCGATCCCCGCGAAGTTCGTGGCGTCCGCCCTCGAGGAGGTCGGCCGCAAGGGCATCCCCAACGCGGTGCTGATCCCGTCCGGTTTCGCGGAGACCGGCGAGCACGAACTCCAGGCGGAGATCGTGGCGATCGCCGAACGGTACGGCGTGCGGCTGCTGGGGCCGAACATCTACGGCTACTACTCCACCTGGCAGGACCTGTGCGCCACGTTCTGCACGCCCTACGACGTCAAGGGCGGTGTGGCGCTCACCTCGCAGTCGGGCGGCATCGGCATGGCGATCCTCGGCTTCGCGCGGACCACACGCACGGGCGTCTCGGCGATCGTCGGTCTCGGCAACAAGTCGGACCTGGACGAGGACGACCTGCTCACCTGGTTCGGCGAGGACCCCAACACCCAGTGCATCGCGATGCATCTGGAGGACCTCAAGGACGGGCGGGCGTTCGTCGAGGCCGCACGCGAGACGGTGCGGAAGAAGCCGGTGGTGGTCCTCAAGGCGGGCCGTACGGCGGCGGGCGCGAAGGCGGCCGGCTCGCACACGGGCGCGCTGGCCGGCGACGACGCGGTCTACGACGACGTGCTGCGGCAGGCGGGGGTGATTCGCGCGCCGGGGCTCAACGAGATGCTGGAGTACGCGAGGGCGCTGCCCGTCCTCCCCGTACCGCAGGGCGACAACATCGTGATCATCACGGGGGCCGGCGGCTCGGGGGTGCTGCTGTCCGACGCGATCGTCGACAACGGGTTGTCCCTGATGGAGATCCCGCCGGACCTGGACGCCTCCTTCAAGGCCTTCATCCCGCCGTTCGGCGCGGCCGGTAACCCGATCGACATCACCGGCGGCGAACCGCCCTCGACGTACGAGGCGACGATCCGTCTGGGGCTGGAGGATCCCCGGATCCACGCGCTGGTGCTGGGTTACTGGCACACGATCGTCACCCCGCCGATGGTGTTCGCGGAGCTCACCGCGCGCGTGGTGGAGGAGTTCAGGGAGCGCGGGATCGAGAAGCCGGTGGTGGCCTCGCTCGCCGGGGACGTCGAGGTCGAGGAGGCGTGCCAGTACCTCTTCGAGCGCGGTGTCGTCGCCTACCCGTACACGACGGAGAAGCCGGTCGCGGCGCTCGGCGCGAAGTACGCCTGGGCCCGGGCCGCGGGCCTGTTGGGGGGCGGTCGATGACCTGAGCGACGGCTCGAACCACGGGGTCTGCGGTGACCGCTCGCCGCGGACCCCGGTGCGAAGAGAAACGGACAGGGGGCGCTGGCCAGACTTCTTCCACGCGAGGGGTTCGATCACCATGACGACAACCGACATCTCCACATCCGTCCCCTTCAGGGAGGTGACGGACGCCAACGGGCGCATGTACCGGATCGGCGAGACCGATATCGACATCATGGGCCGCAAGCGCAAGTGGATGGTCATCCTGCCGTGGGTGGGCATGATGGGCATCAGCTCGGCCGAGTACGCGTTCGCGTCCGCCGAGGACACCCTCCACACCGCGCACAGCTGGAGCAGTTCGCACATCTTCTGGATGCTCGGCGTGTGGGTCTTCTTCCAGGCCGCGGTGGCCTTCCCGGCCGGCAAGCTGCGCGAGAGCGGCAAGCTGCCGGCCCGTTGGGCGATGATGCTGGGCGCGGTGGGCACCCTGCTGGGCTATGTCTCGCTGGCGTTCGCGCCCCATGTCGTGGTCGCCTACATCGGCTTCGGCATGTTCAGCGGCATGGGCGCGGGCATGGTCTACGCGACCTGCGTCAACATGGTCGGCAAGTGGTATCCGGAGCGAAAGGGCGGCAAGACCGGCTTCGTCAACGGCGGTTTCGCCTACGGTTCGGTGCCGTTCGTCTTCATCTTCACCGGCTACATGGACCTGACGAACTTCCGCTGGGTGCTTGTCTCCGTCGGTCTGTTCCTGGCCGCGACGGTCGCCGTCGCGGGCTACTTCTTCCAGGACCCGCCGAAGAACTGGTGGCCGGCGGAGGTCGACCCGCTGCGCAAGCCCGACGACCCGCGGGCGCGCCGGGCGCTGGAGAAGAACCCGCCGGCGGTCAAGCAGTACACACCGAGGGAGGCGTGGCAGACCGGCCGGGTGGCGCTGATGTGGTTCTGTCTGCTGTGCACGTCCGGTGTGAACATCTTCGGTATCGCCTTCCAGGTGCCGTTCGGTGACGAGGCCGGATTCGCGGGCGGCATCGTCGCGACGGCGATGTCCCTCAAGGCGATCGTGAACGGCACCGGGCGCGGCGTGATCGGCTGGCTCTCGGACCGTTACGGCCGCAAGCAGTGCCTGATCTTCGTCTGCATCGTGCTCGGTCTGTCGCAGTACGGCATCCTGTGGTCGGGCAACATCCACAACCTGCCGTTGTTCCTGCTGTTCTCCAGCATCTCGGGGTTCGGCGGCGGCGCCATCTTCCCGATGTTCGCGGCGATGACGGCGGACTACTTCGGCGAGAACAACAACGCCTCCAACTACGGCCTCGTCTACAGCTCGAAGCTGGTGTCGGGCCTGCTTGGTTCCGGCATGGGCGCCGTGGTCGTGGGCGCCTGGGACTACGCGGGAGCGTTCGTCCTGGCCGGTTCCATCTCACTGTTCGCCGGCTTCGTGGCGATATTCCTGCATCCGCCGGGGCGGCCGCGCAAGGGCCGGATCGCGGCCAATCCGCAGCCGATCAGCCGGGACATGGGCTGAGCGGACCACGGTGGGAAGTGCGGCCCGGGCGGCCGCGGCGGCCGGGAGACCGGTCACCGCGGCCGTCCGGCCGTCGTACGAGGTGTCTGCCCGAGGATCTACGACAACTGGCCGTCGTAGTCGGGGAGCTTGAAGGTCCGCTCCGCGTGCCCGCCGACGAGGTCGGTGGTGTTGTTGCCGATGTTGGCGATGATCGTGTAGCCCTTGGCCTCGATCTCCGCGCGCTTCTCCGTCTTGTAGGCGCTAACCTCGCCGAAGAGGTCCGGCAGGTCGCGGACGTAGAGTCCGTCGACCGGGTAGCCGGTCTGCTTCAGGTTCCAGTCGGTGAGCGAGTGGATGATGCCGGGGCGGGCGGTCACGAAGAAGACGGCGACGCCACGGGAGTCGGCGTAGCGGGCGAGCTCACGCATCTCCTGGATGGCGGGGGTGGGCAGCTTCCAGAACGGATGGAAGTGCGTCTCCAGCGAGGTGTTGTCGATGTCGAGGACGATGGCCTGCTTCTCGCCGGCCGCGTCGGCGGTGCGCTCCTCGATGTAGGGGCGGGCCTGGGCGACGACCGCGGCGACGTCGCGCCGCCAGGTGTCGTAGTCGACGCTCTGTGCCTGTACGGCCGTTGCGGCTTGGGTGGTCTCGGCGTGGGCGGAGGCGACGGGCAGTGCCGCGAAGAAGGTGAGGGCGGCACCGGTCGCCGTGGCGCGGACCGTCCATGTGCGTGCATGCATGGGGGGGTTCTCCTGGGTGTGGAGGCAGCTCAGGGAGCCCGTCCGGCCATGATCGACCGAACGGGTTGACATGCTCGCGCTTAATGATGGACGGAAGGCGACGTTCTTACTACCGGCCGGTAGCGCCTTTGTTCTCCGAGTGCGCGGAGGGGCGGTGTGCGCCTTGGACCCGACGGCAGCGACCCGCGGCCCGGTTCCGACGACGCCGAGTGGGCCGGCCGAACCGGTCGCCCACTACGGCACCGTGCAGGGCCCGTCCGGACGCCGTGACCGGCGTCGGCCCGCCGTTCGCGGAACGACGGGGAGGGTTCACGCCGGGCGGCGGCCCAGGGCTGTGTCGGGGTCGTCGCCGCCCCAGCTCCCGGGAGTACGCCACAGGAGGTGAACGCCGAAGACGTCGCGCAGGATCTCGGCGGCCCAGTCCTCGGCAGGCGGCTCGCACAGGACCAGAAAGAGGCTGTCGGCCGGCGTGTGCAGGGTGTGGTTGATCTCGAGAAGGCGGATCGCTCCCAAGCGGAGGTCCTCGTACGCTGAGCGGCCGACTCCCAGGACCTCGTAGACGAACAGTCGGCCCGTCACGGTGCAGAGGACGTCGACGGCCTCGGAGTCGGTCGTCTGGAGGTCCGCCCACAGCAGCTCCGACTTCAGCGCGTGGCGCACCGCCTCATGCTTCTTGCAGGTGCGGTCGGTGGCGGCCGAGGCCTCCAGGGTCCGCAGGAAGCCTTCCTTCGTGTTCCCGGCCGGTTCGGCCGGTGCTTCTTCGACGGTGGACACGATTTCGGTTTCCTTCTGTTGGGAGCGCTCGGGCATTTGGGCCGCGGCACCGGTGGCGTTCTCAGGGGCTTCTTCGGCAGCGTCGGCGAGGCGGGTACGGAGCATCTCTCGTGCTCCGACCAGGGCCTCGGCCCAGCCGGATTCGTCGAATTCGGCCCGCAATCGGCCGGTGTCCAAGGTGCTGTCCTTCAGCGCGCGGTTCGTACGTGATGCGAGGTCGCGCAGCACGCCCAGGCGCCGCCGGTCAGGGGAGCCGAGGACGCGGTACACGTCGACCCAATCCGCCTGGTCGCGGCGGAGGACGCGGTTGGCCATGCCTTGCAGATCCGACAGCCGGGCGCGGGCATCTTCGAGAACACTCTCGTCACCGGCGACCAAGTCGTCGAGCACGCTGAGCGCCGCCACGTAGCGATGAGCCATCTTCGGCGAGACGGGCAGGCGGCCTCGCCGGTCGGCGGTGAGCACGCTCTGACCGGTCTCGTTGGCGAAGACCCAGCAGTCCAGTTCGTCGCCGGCGTGCGGAGGGGTGGAGCCGTGCCTGACCATCAGGACGAGCGGGCGGTCGGTCTCCGGTGAGAGCGCCTTGACCTTGTAGCGGCCACCCGGGCCGGGGCCGAGGACCCGGACGCGGATGTCGGCTCCGATCTCCGGAACGTCGTCTGCATCCGTGCCGGATCCTCCCTCGGTGGAGGGGATGTGCGGGACGGGATCCGTGCTCAGGAGGGCCTTGGGGAGTCGTGAGGTGTGCAGCACCGTCAGGCTCTGCGTGCTGCGGGTGAGTGCGATGTAGAGCTGCCGCAGACCTGCCGGGCCGCGGTCGGCGATGGTGGCGGGCTCGACGACCAGGACGTGGTCGTACTCCATGCCCTTGGCCTCAGCGGCGGCCAGGACCGACACCGCCTCGTGCTCCGTGTCCGTGATGCCGGTGCTCTCGTCGAAGCGGCGGCTGATCTCGTCCAGCCAGTTCGAGTCGTCGGGGACGATGACGGCTACGGACCGCGGCGTGCTCCCGTCGCTGGTGCCGATCAGACGGGTTACCTGGGCGACGGTGTCGTCGAGGAGCTTCCACGGCTCGGTCGCCACCGTCCGAACGGCCTCCTCGCCTGCCTCTCGTACGGCCTGCGGATAGGGCAACCCCGGAGCGACCGCGCGGGCGAGGGGTGCGACGAATTCCATGATCTCGGCCGGTACGCGGTAGCTGGTGTTCAGTTCGGCGACGCGCCAGTCTCCGTGGTCGGACAAGAGCGTGCCGAGAGGGTCCCAGCTGAGGTGGGTGTGGGGGCCGGTGGCTTGGGCGAGGTCGCCGAGGACCGTCATGGAGCCGCCGACGGCGCACCGGCGGCGCAGTGCCCGGGCCTGCAGCGGGGTGAGGTCCTGAGCCTCGTCGACGACGATGTGGCCGTAACGCCGGGGGGTCTCGCCGTCGATGAGGAAGCGGAGTTCTTCGAGGCAGACGTGGTCATCGAGAGTCCATGGTTCGGCCTCGGCGGTGGCGGCCCGTGGCCGGTGCAGCGTCGCCTGCTCGTCGTCTTCGAGGATGCCGTCCGCGCAGAGGCGCAGCAGGTCGGGCGAGTCGTAGAGGCTGCGCAGGGCTTCCCTCGCACCCGGGGAGGGCCAGATGCGTTCGACGAGCCGCTCGACGCGGCGGTTGCGCTCGAGGTCGCGGCGGATCGTGCCGCCCTGACCGCGGCGCGGGGCGATGGCGGCCAGTTCCTGCAGGAGGCGGTCGACGAACAGGCTGCGGAAGCGTTCGCGGCGCTGCCGGTAGGGGCCGTCGGCGGCACGTGTCTCGTCGAGGAGGGTGAGGACTTCGGACTTCGGCACGCGCAGCGTCGTGCTGCCGGCGGTGACGACGACGGCCGCCTCGTCGCCCTCGTAGGAGGGTGCGGTGGTGAGGTCGTCGAGCGCCTCGGGGCGGCAGTCGCTCTCGACGCGGCGCCGCAGGACGGCTGCCATGCGCTCGTCGGACTTCACCAGCCGCGCCCGCGGGGTGTCGGTGCCGAGGACGTCCCCCTCCCACAGGCGGTTCAACTGAACGGCGTTGACGTCCCGGGTGCCGAGGGTGGGCAGCACCTGGCCGACGTAGTCGAGGAACCGCTGGTGGGGGCCGATGACGAGGATGTCCTGGGCCTTGAAGTGCTCGTTGTTGACGAGCCAGGTCACACGGTGCAGACCCACCGCGGACTTACCGGTGCCCGGGCCGCCCTGCACGACGAGGATGTCGGACGGGGAGCCGGTCACCAGGTCCATCTGGTCGCGCCGGATGGTCTCGACGATGTCCCGCATCCGGCCCCTGCGCGAGCGCTGCAGCTCCCGCAGCAGGAAGTCGTCCGGCTGGAGCGGCTTGCGCCGCTGGTGGCGGGTGACGTCGCCGGGCGTCGGGGACAGCGGCGGGCGCTTCTCGAGACGTGCCGTGTCCGGTTCCGGACGCGCGGCGACGGGTGTCTCGGCGGCGGGCCGGATATCGGCCTCGGTCGCGTCGTCGGCGGCAGGCCGCGGCTGCGGGACGGGAGCAGGGGCGGGGACGGTGGCGGCGGCGATCTCGTCGAAGTAGCCCTGGACGACACGCTGCACGCAGCGCAGCTGTCGCCGCAGGACCACCTCACCGGGGGCTTCGGGCACGGCCTCGGCCCACTTCTTCACGAGCGGGCTGGTCCACAGCAGAACCACGGGATCGTTCTTGGCGTCGCGCACACCGCGCCGCCCGATGTACCAGGGACGCGGCTTTCCGCCCCGGTCCTCCGGCGCGTCCACCCGGGAGAAGACCAACGACTCGTCGCCGAGCCCGCCGTACGCTTCGGCCTGCGCCTCCGCGTGCTTCCGGTTGGCGATACCGTCCTTGCCGCTCGCCGATGCCGTGGCGGCCGATGTGCCGGTCATCTCGGCCAGCTTCGCGGTGTAGCAGTCGTATGCGTGGTCCACCGCCTTCTGCTCGGCGGCAATGACTTCGTCGTGCGTGGTGGTGCCCATGTGCGTCCTCCCTGCGGGCGCCCGTGAGCGCCGCTACGGGCCTGCGCCCGTACCCCGCTGAAACAACTATCAGAAACCGGACGGTGACAAACAGTCAGGGGCACAATTCCTGGGTCAGCTCCCCGACTTCGACGCGCCAGGCGCTCACCTGATCGTGCGTGGGCCCGATCTCGTACTGGTGGTAGTGGCAGCCCAGGCACAGGTGCGACCAGACGGACTTGGCGCGGCGCGCTGTCTCCGCCGCCGTGTAGCAGCGCAGGCACAGCAGTTTGGCCCGGCCGGTGGTACGGGACAGGCCCGGCACCGCGGTGTCCAGCACCCGGTCGACGGAGATCTCCAGGGCGGTCCGCAGCGCGAGAGCGGCCCCGCGGTGCCGGCCGGCGGCCGTGGCACCGTGAAGGTCGCCGGCGAGCAGCCGGTCGGCCGTGTCCAGCAGGTCAGTGACGGAGGCGGCGGCAGTACGCATCAGGCCGTCACCCCCGCCTTGCGCGCCTGCTGCGCCAGCGCCTCGACGTCGTCGACGAAGCGACGGGCATCGGTGACGCGGGCGCCCGTGGGGTGAGCGCCGCTCTGGCACAGGCGGATGAGCTGCCACACCGAGGCCCCGTACCGGGCTCGTACCTCGCCCTCGACGTCGTCGGCCCTCGCGGCGTCACCGAACAGGGCGAGCGCCGCGACCTTCCGGAACTTGTCGGCGTCGTCGATCGCGTCATGCAGTTCCCGCTCCGGTCCGCCGCGGCGGTGATGCCGGATCCACGCGGCTTCCAGGAAGGCGTTCTCCAGGGCGATGCGGCACAGGCTGGGCAGCACGTGGGTGCGTGCGGCATCCGGGAGGTTCGGCGTGGCGACGATGGCTCTGGCGTCGGCGAGCGCCTGCCCGACCGGATCGGTCAGGCGCTCGATCCTCACC
>NZ_JBSGZJ010000006.1:0-43787 GCF_053610925.1 Streptomyces sp. NPDC054847
CGCGGCGCTCGCCGTCACGGTCGCGTTCGCCGTGGCGGCGGGCGTCGCCGTCACCCAGAACGACTCCGGTGACGACAGCCCCGTCAGTCAGGTCTCCGCGGAAGCGAAGACGAAGGCCGCGACGGTGCTCACGCAGCCGTACACCAAGCCCGATCTCGTGCTGACCGACACCAGCGGCAAGAAGTTCGACCTGCGCGAGCGGACCAAGGGTCGGCCGACGCTGATCTACTTCGGCTACACGCACTGCCCCGACGTCTGCCCCCTGACGATGAGCAACCTCTCCATCGCCAAGAAGCAGCTGCCCGAGGCCGACCAGGAAAAGCTCCAGGTCGTCTTCGTCACCACCGACCCGGAGCGGGACACCGCGGCCGAGCTCGCCAAATGGCTGCCCAGCGCGGGTGACCCGTCCTTCATCGGACTGACCGGCGACTTCCCGACCATCCAGGCGGGAGCGCGTCAGATCGGCATCGGCATCGACGCCCCGAAGAAGGAGAAGAACGGCACCGTCGTGTCCATGCACGGCGCCCAGGTCGTCGCCTTCTCCCCGAAGACGGACCAGGGCTACGTGCTGTACGGCGAGGACACCACGGCGGACGAATGGGCGGCGGACCTGCCGAAGCTGATCAAGGGCGAGAAGCCGTGACCCGACGCGTCCGTACCGCCGTCGCCGCCGTCGGGCTGGGCGTGGGCCTGGCCCTCGCGGGCTGCTCGTCCGACAGCGGGCCCGAGTTGAAGGTCAGTGGCGGCTTCGTGCCGCAGCCCGTCGGCGACATGGCCGCCGGATTCCTGACCGTCGAGAACGACGGCGGCAGCGCGGACACGCTCACCTCGGTCACCAGCACCATCTCCGACGACGTCACGATCCACGAGACGAAGAACCAGAAGATGCGGGAGGTGAAGTCCTTCGACATCCCGGCCGGCGGCGAGCTCGACCTCGAACGTGGTGGCAACCACATCATGTTCATGGCCCTCAAGCAGCAGCCGAAGCAGGGCGAGAAGGTCTCCGTCGAGCTGCACTTCGAGAAGTCGGACCCGATCAAGGTCGAGCTCCCCGTGAAGGAGACCACCCACAACCCGCAGAAGCACTGAGCATCGAGGGACTGATCAGATGATGACAGCCACCGCCCCGCGCTTCGGACGGTTCCCGGTCCGGGTGCTGCTCGCCGTGACCGTGCTGGTGGGCACGGTTCTCGGCGCGCTGCTGGCCGGCGCGAGCCCAGCGGCGGCCCACGCCGCGCTGACCGGGAGCAACCCGAAGGACGGGGCGGTGGTGGCCACCGCGCCGAAGGAGGTCACCCTGACCTTCTCCGAACAGATCGCCATGGGCGACGACTCGATCCGGGTCCTGGAGCCGAGCGGCAAGCGCGCCGACACCGCCAAGGTCCGCGATCTCGGCACCGGGGGCACCGTCGCCTACGGTGTCGATCTCCACGCCGGCCTGCCCGACGGCACGTACACCGTCGCCTGGAAGGCCGTCTCCGCCGACAGCCATCCGGTCTCCGGGGCCTTCACCTTCTCCATCGGCGCTCCTTCCAGCACCACGGTCGCGTTGCCCGACGAGCAGGCCGGAGGCGGGATCGTCGGCTTCCTGTACGGCGTCGCACGCTACGTCGCGTACGCCGGTTTCGTCCTGCTCGCCGGCGGTGCGGCCTTCGTGCTGCTGTGCTGGCAGCGCGGTGCGGCGGTACGGCCGGTGCAGCGCCTGGTCGTGCACGGCTGGGTGGCCATGACGGCGTCCACCCTCGCCATGCTGCTGCTGCGAGGGCCTTACACCGCCTCCGGCAGCCTTGGCGACGTCCTCGATCTCGGGGCGCTGCCCGCGGTTCTCGAGACCAAGACCGGGGCGGCTCTCGTCTCACGGCTGCTGCTCCTCGGGGCGGCCGCACTGTTCGTGGCCGTCCTCTTCGGCGCGTTCGCGAAGCGCGAGGACGGGGCCGAGAAGAAGGACCTGAGCTTCGGGCTCGCCATCGGCGGCACGGTCGTCGCGGCCGGCATCGCCGCGACCTGGGCGCTGTCCGAGCACGCGTCGACCGGGATCCAGTCGGCCGTCGCGATGCCCGTCGACGTGCTGCACCTGCTGGCCGTCGCCGTCTGGCTCGGCGGCCTCGCCACGCTGCTGACCGCTCTCTACCGGTCGGCGGCGGTGGAACGCCGCGCGGTCCGGCGGTTCTCCACCGTCGCCTTCACCAGCGTCGTGGTGCTGGCCGCGACCGGGCTGTACCAGTCGTGGCGGCAGGTCGGCTCGTGGTCGGCGCTGACCGGGACGACGTACGGGCAACTGCTGCTGCTCAAGGTGGGACTCGTCGCCGTCATGGTCGGCGTCGCGTGGATCTCCCGGCGCTGGACGGCGCAGCTCGCCGACGTCGCGGAGGCCGAGCAGGTGTCCGGGATCGCGGAGGCCGAAGAGACAGCGGAGAAGGACGAGGACGCGGGCGCGTCCGCCGATCCCGCGCGTGAGGCCCAGCTCGCCCGGCAGAGGGCCGCCGTGGCGACGGCCGAGCGCAAGCGGAACCGGGACGCCGACCACGAGCGTTCCGGACTGCGCCGTTCCGTGCTGGCGGAAACAGGCGTCGCGGTGGTCTTGCTCGCTGTGACGACCGTGCTCACCTCCACCGAGCCGGGCCGTACGGAGGAGACCGCCAAGGCCGGCGCCGCACAGGCCGCGCCCGCCGCGCCGGCGGGGCCGACAGAGGTCAGGATGCCGTTCGACACGGGCGGCCCCAGCGGCAAGGGAACGGTGCGCCTCAGCCTGGACCCGGCGCTCTCCGGCGCCAACGACATGCACGTGTGGATCGAGTCGCCGGACGGCAAGGCCCTGGACGCCCCGGAGGTGAAGATCTCCTTCACCCTGAAGTCCAAGGAGATCGGCCCGCTGCCCATCACCCCGGACCGCATCACCGCGGGACACTGGACCGCGAGCGCCGTCCAGATCCCGATGCCGGGCGACTGGCAGGTCAAGGTGACCGTGCGGACCTCGGACATCGACCAGACGACCATCGACAAGAACATCAAGATCGGCTGAACCACCGTGACACCCCTGACTCCCGCGAGCGGCGCCTCCTCCGGCCACGACGGCATCTCCAGACGACGACTGCTCGGCACGGCGGGCGCCGTCGGTGCGACCGGTCTCGTGCTGGGCGCGGCGGGCGGCGCCGCGGCGTACGCCGTGGCCGAGGAGAGCCCCACGGCGCTCGCCACGGTCGGGTCCACGGGCATCGCCTTCCACGACCGCCCGCACCAGGCGGGCATCACCGAACCACAGCAGGCGCACGGTCATCTGGTCGCCTTCGACCTTGCGCCCGGTGCCGGGCGCAAGGAGGCCGCGGCGCTGATGCGGCGCTGGTCGGCCCTGGCCGCCGAACTGATGGCCGGCCGGCCCGCCGGCGACGGTGACACGGGCGTCGCGCTGGACGCGGGACCGTCCTCGCTGACCGTCACCTTCGGGTTCGGCCGCTCCTTCTTCGACCGAACGTCCCTGGTGGGGCAGCGGCCGCCGGGTCTCGACCCGCTGCCGGCGTTCTCCTCGGACCAGTTGGACGCGGGACGTTCCAACGGCGATCTCTGGGTGCAGATCGGGGCCAACGACGCTCTCGTCGCCTTCCACGCGTTGCGCGCGATCCAGAAGGCGTCGGGTGCGGCGGCCCGGGTGCGCTGGCAGATGAACGGCTTCAACCGTTCGCCCGGCGCGACCGCGCAGCCGATGACCGCCCGCAATCTGATGGGACAGGTCGACGGCACCGGAAACCCCAAGCCGTCGGAACCCGACTTCGAGCAGCGGCTCTTCGTACCGTCCGGCAGCGACCATCCGTGGCTGGACGGCGGGTCGTACGCCGTGGTGCGCCGCATCCGGATGCTGCTCGACGACTGGGAGAAGCTCTCGCTCCGCCAGCAGGAGCGGGTCATCGGACGGCGGAAGTCGGACGGCGCCCCGCTGACCGGCGGCACGGAGACCACGGAACTCGCCCTCGACGAGACAGGGCCCGACGGAAAGCTGGTCGTGCCGGAGAACGCGCACGCCCGTATCTCCGCGCCGGAGCAGAACGGCGGCGCCGCGATGCTGCGCCGGCCCTTCTCCTTCCACGACGGGATCGGCCCGGACGGGACCCCCGACGCCGGGCTGCTCTTCATCTGCTGGCAGGCCGACCCGCTGCGCGGCTTCGTGCCGGTGCAGCGCAAGCTGGACCGGGGCGATGCCCTCTCGGCGTTCATCCGGCACGAGGCGAGCGGACTGTTCGCCGTGCCGGCGGCGCCGAAGAGGGGCGAGTACGTGGGGCAGCGGTTGCTGGAGACGTGAGGCGCGGTTCCGCGGCCCATTAGGGTGACGGTATGTCGGCCACGCGCTTCACATATCTCGGTCCCGAGGGCACCTTCACCGAAGCCGCCCTGCGTACTCTCCCGGAAGCCGCGACCAGGGAACTCGTCCCGATGGTCTCCGTCCCCGCCGCGCTCGACGCCGTACGGGCCGGGGAGGCGGCGGCCGCTCTCGTACCGATCGAGAACTCCGTGGAGGGCGGCGTCACCGCCACGCTCGACGAGCTGGCCTCGGGCGAGCCGCTGATGATCTACCGCGAGGTGCTGCTGCCCATCGCCTTCGCGCTGCTGGTGCGGCCGGGGACGAAGCTCTCCGAGGTGAAGACGGTGACCGGCCACCCGGTCGCGCAGCCGCAGGTGCGGAACTGGCTGCGCAACAACCTCCCCGACGCGCTGTGGGAGTCGGCCGCCTCGAACGCCGACGGCGCCCGACTGGTGCAGGAAGGCCGCTACGACGCCGCCTTCGCCGGCGAGTTCGCGGCGGCCACGTACGGGCTCGAGCCCTTGGTCAGCGAGATCCACGACGCGGAGAACGCGGAGACGCGCTTCGTCCTCGTGGGGCGGCCGGCGAGGCCCTCGGCGCCGACGGGTGCCGACAAGACGTCCGTCGTCATCTGGCTGGGCGACGACCACCCCGGTGCGCTGCTGGAACTGCTCCAGGAGTTCGCCGTGCGCGGGGTCAACCTGATGCTGATCCAGTCGCGGCCGACGGGCGCCGGCATCGGCAACTACTGCTTCGCGGTCGACGCGGAAGGCCATATCGCGGACCGGCGGGTGGGCGAGGCCTTGATGGGGCTGAAGCGGATCTGTCCCAAGGTGCGCTTCCTCGGTTCCTATCCGAGAGCCGGTGTGACGGCGGACGACGTGCGACCGCTGCGTGCCGGTACATCGGACGTGGAGTTCACGGCCGCGTCGGACTGGCTGGCGCGCTGCCAGGACGGCCGCGCCTGAAGCGTCCTGCCCGTGAAGCGGCTGGTCCTACCTGCAGATTTTCGTTGTCCACAGAACTTGTCCACAGGCACGCTTCTCGACCTGGGGACAAGTCGACAACAGAACGTCACAGGGTCGACAAATCGGCCGACCCGCCCACTTCCGTCCACAGAGCACCAGGTCGGCCCCTGTCACCCAAATTCCATTGATCAACTCTTTGGGGCGAGGAATTCCCACCCGAATGAGTGCGTGAGGCCGGTTTGAGATGGGAATTCCCGGCCCCGTGGACGACCGCCGGAATGATCACTTTCGTAATCCACAGATCATGCACACAGGCTGTGGATAACTTTACGGGCCGGTGCATCCCTGTGGACAAACCCCTCCAGGAGCGGCCGCCGGGAGCGCGGGGGCAAAGCGGGAAGCACCCCCACGCACCCTTTCGGCGAAAGAGCCTCGATTGTTTGACGCTGCCGGATTTGTTTTCGCCGCACCTTTATTGATTCTGGCAACTGCTCACAATCCGGGCAAAGCGACACGCACCTAGATATCGGGTGGGGTGGGGCGAGTCGACACCGGTAGCCTGGTGGGGTGATTGACCTTCGCCTGCTCCGTGAGGACCCTGACCGTGTCCGCGCCTCCCAGCGCGCCCGTGGAGAGGACGTCGGCCTCGTCGATGCCCTGCTCTCCGCCGACGAGCGGCGAAGGTCCTCGGGCCTCCGCTTCGACGAGCTGCGCTCCGAGCAGAAGTCGCTCGGCAAGCTGATCTCCAAGGCCACCCCGGACGAGCGTGCCGAACTGCTCAAGAAGGCCGAGCAGCTCAAGAGCGACGTCAAGGCCGCAGAGGCCGAGCAGAACGACGCCGAGGAAGAGACCCGCCGCCTGCTGCTCCAGCTCGGCAACCTCGTCCACGAGGACGTCCCGGTCGGCGGCGAGGAGGACTTCGTCGTCCTCGAGACGCACGGCACCATCCGCGACTTCGGCGCGGAGGGCTTCACCCCCAAGGACCACCTGGAGCTCGGCGAGGCGCTCGGCGCCATCGACGTCGAGCGCGGTGCCAAGGTGTCCGGCTCGCGCTTCTACTACCTCACCGGTGTCGGCGCGCTTCTCGAGCTCGCCCTCGTCAACGCGGCGATCGCGCAGGCCACGGAGGCCGGCTTCATCCCGATGCTCACGCCCGCGCTGGTCCGCCCGCGCGCCATGGAGGGCACCGGGTTCCTCGGCCAGGCCTCGGAGAACGTGTACCACCTGGAGAAGGACGACTACTACCTGGTCGGCACGTCCGAAGTACCGCTCGCCGCGTACCACATGGACGAGATCCTCGACGCCGACAAGCTGCCGCTGCGGTACGCGGGCTTCTCGCCCTGCTTCCGCCGGGAGGCCGGCACCTACGGCAAGGACACCCGCGGCATCTTCCGCGTCCACCAGTTCGACAAGGTCGAGATGTTCTCGTACGTCGCGCCGGAGGACGCCGAGGCCGAGCACAAGCGCCTGCTGGACTGGGAGAAGCAGTGGCTGACCGCCCTGGAGCTGCCGTTCCAGGTGATCGACGTGGCGACCGGTGACCTGGGCGCGTCCGCGTCGCGCAAGTTCGACTGCGAGGCGTGGATCCCGACTCAGGGCAAGTACCGCGAGCTGACCTCCGCCTCGAACTGCGACGGCTTCCAGGCGCGCCGCCTCTCCGTGCGTATGCGCGAAGGCAAGAAGGTGCAGCCGCTGGCGACGCTGAACGGAACGCTGTGCGCCGTGCCGCGCACCATCGTGGCGATCCTCGAGAACCACCAGCTGGCCGACGGTTCCGTGCACGTTCCCGAGGTGCTGCGCCCGTATCTCGGTGGACGCGAACTGCTGGAGCCGATCTCCAAGTGAGCCCCGCCCCCTTCCCGTACAAGCTCGTCGCCACCGATCTCGACGGAACGCTGCTGCGTAGCGACGACACGGTCTCGCAGCGCACGCGCGACGCGCTCGCCGCGGTCACAGAGGCGGGCGCCGCGCACATCATCGTCACCGGTCGGGCGGTGCCGTGGACCCGGCACATCCTCGACGACCTCGGGTACGACGGTCTGGCGGTCTGCGGGCAGGGGGCGCAGGTCTACCACGCCGGCGAACACCGGCTGCTGACCTCCGTGACGCTCGACCGGCAGCTGGCCGGGCTCGCCCTGTCCAAGATCGAGGCCGAGGTGGGGCCGCTGCTGCTCGCCGCGAGCCGCGACGGACTCGAGGGCGACGTGCTGGTCGGCTCCGGTTACCGGGTGCTGGAGGGCCCCCTGCCCTACGTGCCCATGCACGACCCCGCCGACCTGTGGGCAGCACCGCTGAACAAGGTCTACATACAGCACCCGACGCTCGGCGACGACGAACTGGCGAAGGCAGCCAGGGCGACGGTCGGGAATCTGGTGGACGTGGTCATGGCCGGCGCGGGTGTCGTGGAGATCCTGCCGCTGGGGCTGAGCAAGGCCACCGGCCTGTCGCTGGCCGCCCGGCGGCTGGGACTGCGGGCGGCGGACACCATCGCCTTCGGTGACATGCCGAACGACATCCCGATGTTCGGCTGGGCGGCGCACGGTGTGGCGATGGCGAACGCGCACGACGAACTGAAGGCCGTGGCCCACGAGATCACCGCGTCGAACGACAACGACGGCATCGCGGTGGTGCTGGAGCATCTGCTCGCCGGCTGAGTGTCCGGGAGGGGGCGGCCCGCGCGGATGCGCGCTCGAAGCGGCCGCCCCCTGGGCGGCCGCCCGGCGGCCGTGCGGAGTGTGATGACTACTCCGCCGCCTGCCGGGTGCCGCCTCGACGGGAGCACGACGGACTCGGGCTCGAACCCTCGGTCATCGCCGCGCTCCTCTCCCGGTCGGTGGCGCCGGTCGCACAGATGTGCTGTCCCGGCCCCACAACTGTGCCGGGCCGGCCGGTCCGGCGCCACCGATTAATCAGCGGTGCCGGCGACGACGAAGATCCCGCAGCTGACGGGCGAAGTCGTCCATCCTGGCGTCCATCCGGGCCATGTCGTCGGACAGCTCGCACAGCCGGTTGCTCATCGCGGCGACGACCCGATTGGTGGCGTCGAGGCGGTGGTCGAGCCGGTCGAGCCGCTCGGACATCCGGTGGAGCACCGGACCCAGTTCCTGCAGGGCCGTGCCGACTCCGGCCAGGCACTGCTCGACCGCGGTGACCCGCCGGTCGAGCGAGGCGTAGCCCTCACGCAGGGACTCCTCGGCGTCGAGGAGGTGGGTGCGGACGCGGCGCGCGATGTCACTGTCACGCAGCAGCATCGCGACGTTGAGCACCGTCCGGCGGGTGAAGAGGGTGAGGCTGGAGCGGCGCTGTGGATAACTTTTCGCTCCGCCCTCGGATGAGAGTGACATCTTGTCACTCTGATATTCCCGCAGGTCAGAGCCGCGCAGCACCTGCATTCCGTTCTCTGTGAGCTCCTCGCGATGCCGTGACGTCACCTGCCTGATGACCTCTGTGGATACTTCGAAGTAGCGCGCGACGCCCTCTGTGGATACATGAATGCTGTCGGGCAGCAGGCCGAGAGCCTTCACCTTGTCCAGCGCCTCGATCCGCCCCGCGTGCTCGACGCGCATCGCGCGCGACTCGAGCAGAGCAACTTCCGTCGGCATGGGTATGCCTTCCGTTCGTGAAACCGTCAGGGACGGCCCTCTCCCCGGGCCCAGGAGCGGAGGTCGGCTCACGGTGCATCCCACTCAATGACCGGCCCGGGCGAGAACGTCGCCTCGGCACCGGCAATCCCCGACTTCACGAACCCTCGACGTCACGAACTCCAGTTGCCTCCACGCACGGTGGACAACGAGCCGATAACCGTACAGTTACGCGATATGCCTCGGCCCCCGCCGGAAGGGCAGGGGCCGGGGCCGGGATCGATCGCGGTCACTCCTCGCCGGCGAGCTTGAGCACCCGCAGCTTCTGGCCCGCGTACCAGGTCGCGGCCACCGTGACGCCCGCCAGCAGCGCCACCGCCGCGGGCAGGCCCACGTCGGAGCCGATCAGTCCTTCGCCGCCGATCTTCTCGGCGAGCGCCAGCGACCACTGCTGGACGCTCAGCGTCCGGGCGCCGGGCACCAGGCTGCCGAAGAGGGTCTCCCACACCAGGGCGTAGACGAGTCCGATGACCACCGCGTGCCGGCTCACCGTTCCCAGCAGCAGGAAGAGCGCGCTGTACGCGATCGACGCCACCAGGGCCGCCACGGTGTAGGCGATGGCCACCTGCTGGCCGTTGCCGTTCAGGATGAAGCCTGCGATGAACGTGGGCACCGCGGAGAAGGCCATCGTCACGGCGATCGCGACGATGAGTTTGGTGAAGATGATCGTCGGCCGCTTCACCGGCTTGGCGAGCAGGTAGACGATCGAGCCGTCGTCGATCTCGGGGCCGATCGACCCCGTACCGGCGATGACACCGATCAGCGGCACCATCGTGGCGATGGCGAACCCGCCGAGGACGTCTGCGGCGACCTGGTCGTCCGCCCCGTTGAAGCCTCGTACGGCGGCCGCGATGAGCAGCAGCAGTCCGGGGAGCACGAACAGGATCGCGGCTCGGCGCCTGCCGAGGACGGCCCGATAGGTGAGCCGGGCGACTGTGGGGTTGTACATGTCCGTCACAGCTCCTTTCAGGCCGCTACGAGGTAGGAGAAGACCGACTCGAGGGACTCGTCGGAGGGCGAGACCGTCAGCAGCCGGATGGAGTGCTCGCGGGCGACCTTCGGAAGGAGCTCGGTGAACCGGCCGAAGTCGACCGCCTGGATGCGCAGCGCGCCCTCTGCCAGGTCGACCTCGATCCCGGCGGTCGACGGGTCGGCGATCAGGGCGGCCGCGAGCGCCCGGTCGTCGCTGGAGCGCACCAGGTAGCGGTGCGGCCGGTCCGTCATCAGCCGGCGGATACGGCGGAAGTCACCGCTGGCCGCGTGGCGTCCGGCGACGATCACCTCGATGTGCGAGGCGAGTTGCTCCACCTCCTCCAGGATGTGCGAGGAGAACAGAACGGTGCGGCCCTCGGCGCCCATCCGCCGCAGCAGATCCATCAGCTGCATCCGCTGGCGCGGGTCCATGCCGTTGAACGGTTCATCGAGCAGCAGTACCGACGGGTCGTGCACCAGGGCGGAAGCCATCTTCACCCGCTGACGCATGCCCTTGCTGTACGTGGAGACCTTGCGGTCCTGCGCGTACTCCATCTCGACCGTGGCGAGCGCCCTTTGGGCCTCCTTCGCGCCCAGGCCGTGCAGTTCGGCGTTGGCGACCACGAACTCACGGCCGGTGAGGAAGTCGTACATCGCCTCCCGCTCCGGGACGACCCCGATCTGCCGGTACACGGACTCGTTCCGCCAGATCTGCGTCCCGTCGAGGGTGACGGTGCCGTTCGAGGGGGCGAGGAAGCCGCCCATCATGTTGATGAGGGTGGACTTTCCCGCGCCGTTGGGGCCGAGGAGGCCGGTGACACCGGGGCCGATGGTCATCGTCACGTCGTTGACGGCGACGACGTTGCCGAACCACCGCGATGTGTTGTCGATGCGAAGAGTGCTCATGGGCGCAGCGCATTCCTAGGAAGGGTGGTGGCGGGCGACGGTTCCGAGCTCACAGCCCGACCTTTCGGTAGCGGCGCATGAGGACGCCGTACGAACCGGCGATGAGCGCGAGGACGACGAGCAGGTAGACGACTCCGACGCCGGCGCCGGGTCCCTCGCCGCCGGGGAAGGCGGAGGTCGCGCCGAGGAAGGCGGTCTGCAGCCCGTCGATGAGCGTGACCGGTGAGAACAGGCCCAGCCACTGGATCACACCGGCGGAGCCCGTCTCCCAGGCGATGGCCTGAACGGTGGAGACCGCGCCGTAGGTGATCGTGAGCGTCGCGATCACGGCGGCGACGCCGAAGCCGCGGCGGGGGGTGAACGCGGCGAGCACGAGCCCGATCCCGCCGAAGAGGACGGAGAGCACAGCCACGGAGACCAGTCCCTGCGCGAAGCCCTTCGTCTGGTCGGCGAAGTCGAACTCCGCCAGCAGCGCTCCCGCATAGAGGATCACCAGCGGTGCGGCGGTGAGCACGAAGACGGCGGAGGCCATGGCGGCGTACTTGGCGAGGACGTAGTCGACGCGCTCGATCGGCCGTGAGAAGTACAGCGGTACGGACTTGAAACGCAGATCGCGGGAGACGGACTGCGGTGCCTGCGAGGCCAGGAACAGCGCGATCAGCGCCTGCATGATGATCGCGTACCGCGTGTACTTCAGCGGCAGGTCGGACATGTTGGGGGTGGCGACGGCCACCGCCACGATGATCGCCGCGACCATGCACATGATGCCGAGCAGGATCATCGGCAGCACCTTGGACTTGGCCGAGCGGCCGAGACCGAAGGCGCCGCGCAGCGACTGCGAGTAGAGGGAGCGGCGCGCGTAGGCGCGGCCGAGGCGGGGGCCGTCGTAGTTGCGGTATCCGATGTTGTGGATCCGCGTCGTGCCGGGGACCTGGCCGCCGTGGGTCTGGGTGCTCATCAGGCCTGCACCTCCATGGCCTTGGCGGCCTCAGGGCGGAAGACCTCCGCGATGTGGTGGCGTCGCTGTTCCATGCGCACGAGGCCGAGGCCGAGCTCGGCGACGGCGTCGCGCACGGTGTCGTACGTCTCCTCGCCGGCCGCCTCGAGCAGGAGGATGTGGCCGGCGCCGGGCAGCCCGTCCTCCGTGCGGTCGTGCAGCTTGAGCCCGGCTGTGGTGAGGGCCGCACGGAGCGCTGCCGTGCCGTCGGGGTGTGCGTCGGTGTCGGTGACCTCGACCGCGAGGGTGGTCGTCGTCTGCGTGAACTCCTTGGTGGAGCTGGAGCGCAGCAGGGTGCCGCCGTCGACGACGACGACATGGTCGCAGGTGCGCTCGAGCTCTCCGAGGAGATGGGAGGTGACCAGGACCGAGATGCCGAAGTCGGTGTGGACGCGCCGGATCAGGCCCAGCATCTCGTCGCGGCCGACAGGGTCGAGACCGTTGGTCGGCTCGTCGAGCAGGACCAGCTTCGGGTCGTGGACGAGGGCCTGCGCGAGCTTCACCCGCTGCTTCATGCCGGTCGAGTAACCGCCGATGGGGCGGTACCGCTCCTCGTACAGGCCGACGTGGCGCAGTGTGTCCGCGGTGCGTTCTCGTGCGGCGGTCGGGGGGAGGCCGGACATGCGCGCCATGTGGACGACGAACTCCGTGGCGGAGACGTCCGGCGGCAGGCAGTCGTGCTCGGGCATGTAGCCCACCTGCTCGCGGATACGGGCGCCGTCGGTGGCGACGTCCAGGCCGAGCACGGCGGCACGGCCCTCCGTGGCGGGGGACAGACCCAGCAGGATCTTGATCAACGTGGACTTGCCGGCTCCGTTGGCGCCCACCAGGCCGGTCACACCGGGGCCGATGTCCAAGGAGAGCCGGTCAAGCGCGGTCACCCTGGGGAACCGCTTGCTCAGGCTTTCGGTCGCGATCACAGTCACGTTTCGAAGGTAGTGGCGTACGGCACGTCTGACGTCAGCCTCGCGGCTCTATCCGTCTCCGACTCAAGAGGTACAGGCCCGTAAGGGCTGTCCGACCTTGGTGGACGCGCTTCTCGGGGCCGGGAGCCGGTGCTCGGGGTTTTCCACAGGAGCCGCACGCCCCTTGACGCAGCCGCGAGGCATTGTCACATTCATCAGTGGCAGGTTACGGCGCGTGCCACCGGGAGGACGGACGGTGGCAGGGGGATCCGTGGGTCCGTCGACCGCGAGGCGTCACGGCTCCGACCCCTGGCGGGGCGCCTTTCCGGCCGGACGATGCCCGGGTGCGGAGACTGTGCCGACGAGAGGAACGTTGAGCGTGCGAGGACTGCCGACGGCGCGTGAGCGCCGGATCAGTACGGGAGGGATCGAGCTGTGCGTCGCCGAGCTCGGCGACACGTCACGGCCGACCGTGGTGCTCGTCCACGGCTATCCCGACAGCAAGGAGGTCTGGTCGGAGGTCGCGACCCGCCTCGCCGAACGCTTCCATGTGGTGCTGTACGACGTCCGTGGACACGGCCGCTCCACCGCCCCGGTCCCGTTGCGCGGCGGATTCACCCTGGAGAAGCTGACGGACGACTTCCTGGCGGTCGCCGACACCGTGAGCCCGGACCGGCCCGTGCACCTGGTGGGACACGACTGGGGATCCGTCCAGGCGTGGGAGTTCGTCACGGTCGGGCGCACCGAGGGCCGTATCGCTTCCTTCACCTCCATGTCGGGCCCGTCCCTGGACCATTTCGGCCACTGGATCAAACGGCGGACGGTCCGTCCGACCCCCAGGAGGGTCGGACAGCTGCTCGGCCAGGGTGCCAAGTCCTGGTACGTGTACCTGCTGCACACTCCGGTACTGCCCGAGCTCGCCTGGCGCGGCCCGCTGGGCAAGTACTGGCCGGGGATTCTGCAGCGGGTCGAGAAGGTGCCCGCGGGCGACTACCCGACGGCGTCACTGCCGCAGGACGCCGCACGCGGCGCCTGGCTCTACCGCGACAACGTCCGCGCGCGGCTGCGCCGTCCACGCGCCGACGCCCACGCCCACGCCCCGGTCCAGCTGATCACTCCGACCGGCGACGCGTTCCTCTCCGAGCGGCTGTACGACGATCTCGACGAATGGGTACCGCGGTTGACCCGCCGTTCGCTCGTGGCCAAGCACTGGGTGCCCCGGACGCGACCCGATCAACTCGCCGCCTGGATCGCCGACTTCGCCGAGGCCCACGAGGAGGGTGCCGGTGGGCCCGGCAGGCAGCAGAGGCAGGCGCCGGTAGCGGGCCCGTACGCGGAACACTTCGCCGGCCGGCTGGTCCTGGTGACCGGGGCCGCCAGCGGCATCGGCCGGGCCACGGCCCTCGCCTTCGCGGCGGCCGGGGCACGCGTCGTGGCCGCGGACCGGGACGCCGCAGGAGCAGCCGGAACGGCGGAGACGTGCCTGCTCAGGGGCGCCCCGGACGCCTGGGCCGAGGTGGTGGACGTCAGCGACGAACAGGCCATGGAGGAGTTGGCCGAGAAGGTGGCCGCCGAGTACGGCATCGTCGATGTGCTGGTCAACAACGCCGGGATCGGGCTCTCCGGCCCCTTCCTTGACACGAGCTCCGACGACTGGAAGAGGGTCCTGGACGTCAACTTGTGGGGAGTGATCCACGGTTGCCGGATCTTCGGCGGTCAGATGGCCGAGCGCGGCCAGGGTGGCCACATAGTCAACACCGCCTCCGCCGCCGCCTATCTGCCGTCCAGGGCGCTGCCCGCGTACAGCACCTCGAAGGCGGCGGTGCTGATGCTCAGTGAGTGCCTGCGCGCCGAACTGGCCGGCCGGGACATCGGAGTCACCGCGGTCTGTCCCGGGATCGTCAACACCAACATCACCGCCACGGCCCGCTTCGCGGGGGTGGACGAGAGGGAGGAGAAGCGGCGGCAGCAGAAGACTGCTCGGCTGTACGGGCTGCGCAACTACCCTCCGGAGAAGGTCGCGGAGGCCATCCTGCGCGCGGTGGTGCGGAACCAGGCCGTCGTGCCGGTCACCCCGGAGGCCCGTGGCGCTCGTCTGCTGTCACGCGTCTCGCCGGGGCTGCTGCGCGCGTTCGCCAGAATCAGGCCGCGGCTTTGATACTTGCCGTCGGCCGTAGTTGAGGGAGCGGGTTTGCCGGAACAGTCAGCAGCCGAATACCGGATCGAGGACCTGGCGCACCGGAGCGGGGCCACGGTCCGGACCATCCGCGCCTACCAGGACCGCGGGCTGCTGCCCAGGCCGGAGCGCCGGGGCCGTTCCAACGTGTACGGCCCCGCGCACCTCGACCGCCTGCACCAGATCTCGGACCTCCTCGACCGGGGCTACACGCTGTCCTCCATCAAGGAGCTTCTCGACGCCTGGGACACCGGTCGCGGTCTCGGTGGAGTGCTCGGTCTGGTGGCCGAGGTGCAGGGTCCGTGGACCGACGAGGAAGTCGCGCGGATCTCCCGCGCGGAGCTGGAGCGACGGTTCGGCGGGGTTCCTGACGAGAACGCTCTCGCGGAAGCGGTGGCGCTCGGCGTACTGGAACCGGTTCCCGGCAACGAGGATGAATTCCTCGTGCCCAGTCCCCAAGAACTGGCTGTCGCTGCCGAGTTGCACGCGGCGGGCGTTCCGCTGACCGCAATATCCGGGCATCTCAAGGAGGTTCGGCAACAGGTCGAGCACATCGCCTCCAGGTTCCTGGAGTTCACGACGGAACACGTCTTCGCGCGGTTCCTGGAGCACGGTCCGCCGACCGACGCCGATGCGACGGAGGCAGCGGCGCTGGTGCGGCGGCTGCGCCCTCTCGCCCAGCAGACGATCGACGCCGAACTCGCGCGCGCCATGCGGACTTTCGCCACTCGCCACCTCCGGCAGCACCTCATGTCCGACGCGCCGCCGAAGGTGGAGGAGCACACGACAGTCGCCCTCCCGGCCGACACGATGCAGGCCGTTCGGCGGTTGGTTGGCGCGGCCGACGCCGCGGCCTTCGTGCACGCGGCCACCGAACGGGAGCTGCACAACAGAACATTGGACACATTGGTGTCAAATCGCCCAAGTGAGGGGCAGATTGGTCAAATGGACTGAAGCGTCACGCCCGTTGTCCACAGAATCGCCAATTACCTTGTGGATAAGTGGAGTTGGTTGTGGATCAAACCTCGGTGCCGAAATTTTCTCAGTGGCGTCAGCGACATCCCAACGGGCACGCTGGCGACATGAACCCCACATCTGAGACAAGCGGGTCAGAGCCGCCCGACGAGAGACGCACCGTCAAGGTGTCGAAGTACCTCTCGAAGCATCTGCGTCACCAACCGGACCGGATCGGCATCACCCTTGACGCCAACGGCTGGGTGGAGATCGACGAGCTGATGCGGGCCGCGTCCGAGCACGGCTTCCCTTTCACCCGTGCCGAGCTCGAACATGTCGTCGCCGTCAACGACAAACGCCGCTTCACCATCGACGGCCCGATGATCCGCGCCAATCAGGGCCACACCGTCGCCGTCGATCTCGACCTGCCCGCCGCGGAGCCGCCTGAGTACCTGTACCACGGGACCGTCTCCCGCAACCTGGACGCGATCCGCGCGGACGGCCTGCTGCCCATGGCCCGCCACGACGTGCACCTCTCGCCCGACCGGGAAACGGCGACCCGGGTGGGCGCCCGGCGCGGCCGCCCCGTCGTCCTCTCCGTCCACGCGGGAGAGATGCACCGGGCCGGCCATGTCTTCCGGGTGAGCGCCAACGGCGTCTGGCTCACCGCTTCCGTACCGCCCCGGTACATCCGCTTCCCCGACGCCCGGCGCCCCTGAGGGCAGCGGCGGCCACGCCCGCGTCAGCCGCCCAGCTGGGCCGGCGCCTCCGTCGCGATCCGCTCGAAGACCGCCTGGTCGGCGGCGAAGTCCGAGTCGGGGATCGGGGCGTGGACGACGATCTCGGTGAACCCGAGCTCGATGTGCTTGCCCGCGAAGTCCACGAACGCGTCCAGCGACTCGAGCGGACGCCCGCGGTCGGGGGTGAAGCCGGTGAGCAGGATCTTGTCCAGCTCCGCCACGTTCCGGCCGGTGTCGGCACATGCCTTGGCGAGCTTGTCGATCTGGCCGCCGATGGCTTCCAGGGACTGCTCGGGGGTGCCCGTCTCGAACAGCTTCGGGTCTCCCGTGGTCACCCATGCCTGCCCGTACCGTGCCGCGAGCTTCAGCCCGCGCGGACCGGTCGCGGCGATCGCGAACGGCAGCCGGGGCCGCTGCACGCACCCGGGGATGTTCCTGGCCTCCACCGCCGAATAGAAGGCGCCCTCGTGCGTCACGGAGCCCTCGGTCAGCAGCCGGTCGAGCAGCGGCACGAACTCGGCGAAGCGGTCCGCCCGCTCCCGCGGCGTCCACGCCTCCTGCCCCAGGGCGGTGGCGTCGAAGCCCGTTCCGCCCGCACCGATCCCCAGGGTGATCCGCCCGTCCGAGATGTCGTCCAGCGAGATCAGATCCTTCGCCAGGGTCACCGGATGCCGGAAGTTCGGCGAGGTGACCAGCGTTCCGAGGCGCAGCCGCTCGGTCGCCGCGGCAGCGGCGGTCAGCGTCGGAACGGCTCCGTACCAGGGACCGTCACGGAAGGTCCGCCACGAAAGGTGATCGTAGGTGTACGCGGTGTGGAAGCCGAGCTGCTCGGCGCGCAGCCACTCGTCACGGCCACCGCTCCGCCAGGGGCGGACGGGGAGTATCACAGTGCTCAGACGCATGCCCCCGAGCCTACGCGGCCGGACCGGTTTGCCGATGTCCACTCAAATGTGCGCCCTCTCGCACGCCCGTGCACCCGGTACGGGAGAATGGATCGGTGACCTCAGCTACCGATCCCCGCCGCCTGCCCGCCACCACACCCCGGCTGATCGCCACCGACCTCGACGGCACGCTGCTGCGTGACGACAAGTCGGTCTCCGACCGTACGATCGCCGCACTCGCGGCCGCCGAGGAGGCAGGGATCGAGGTCTTCTTCGTCACCGGCAGGCCCGCCCGCTGGATGGACGTCGTCAGCGCCCACGTCCACGGCCACGGTCTCGCCATCTGCGCGAACGGCGCCGCGGTGGTCGACCTGCATGCCGGCGGCAAGATGCTGGAGGTCCGCGACCTGCCCCGGGCCGCGGCCCTGGAAGTGGTGCGGACGCTGCGCACGACCGCCCCCGGCACGTCCTTCGCGGTCGAGCTGACCACGGGCATCCACTACGAGCCCGACTATCCGCCCTTCCATCTCGACCCCGGGGCGACCATCGCCCCCGCGGAGAAGCTGCTCCACGAGGAGGAGCCGGGCGAGGGCGCCCCCGTGCTCAAGCTGCTCGCCCACCATCCGGAGCTCCTCCCGGACGGCTTCCTCACCCTGGCCCGTACGGCAGCGGGTGGCGTCGCGTCGTTCACCCGCTCCAGCCCGACCGCGCTCCTGGAGGTCAGCGGACCGGGCGTGAGCAAGGCCAGCACCCTGGCGCTGTGCTGCGCACAGCGGGGCATCTCCTCCGACGAGGTGGTGGCGTTCGGTGACATGCCGAACGATGTGGAGATGCTGACCTGGGCCGGGACCTCCTACGCCATGGGCAACGCGCATCCCGACGTGATCGCGGCCGCCTCCGGGCGCACGGTCGCCAACAACGACGACGGTGTCGCGGTGGTCATCGAGGAGATCCTTGCCCGGCGCTCGGAGCAGCTCTGACACGGTCCCTGCCGTGCCGCCCCCGGGGTGTGCCGAGCGGACGCGGACGTCGTGCGCGACTCCCGTCAGAGGATCACACCGCGCTCGCGCAGCCAGACGGCCGGATCCACACCGGACCCCAGATACGGCGTGAGCCGCACCTCGAAGTGCAGGTGCGGCCCCGTCGAATTTCCCGTCGTACCCGCCTGACCGATCCACTGGCCGGTGTCCACCCGCTGGCCCTGGTCGACAGTGACCCCCGCCAGGTGCGCGTACTGCGAGTAGTAGCCGTCGGAATGCTGCACCAGCACCTCGATGCCGAAGGCCCCGCCGCACGACACCGAGGCCACCCGTCCGGCACCGACCGAGCGCACCGGAGCGCCGATGTCGACGGCGAAGTCCTGGCCCGTGTGCCGGCTTGCCCACCGTTCGCCGGCGCCGCCGAAACCGGCGGACAGCGCGTAGTTCTCCACGGGTGCCACCCAGTCGGGGCCCCGCGGTGCCCTGCCCGGCTGCTCGATGCGCACGGCCCCTGCACACCTGCCCGCCGCCACGCTGCGGTCCGCCTCTGCCTGGAGCTGCCACTGCGCGGACTCCAGCTTCGTCTCGATGCCGCGCTTGACGGCTGCCAGCCGCGCGTTGCGCGCGTCGAGGTTCTGCCACGCGGCACGGGCGCTCGTCTCCGCGGCGACGAGATCGCGCTCCGCCGTCCGCTCACGGTCCAAGAGCCGGCTGACGGCCTTCTCGGCCCGGGCGGCGATCCGGTAGCCGCGCAGCAGCGCATCCGGGTCGTCGGCGAGCAGGAGACGGCCGGCGTGGGCGAGGGAACCGCCGGTGCGGTACTGCTCCCGGGCGACGGCGCCGATGGCGTCGTGGATGACGCCGAGCCGTTCCCGTTGTCGGGTGACCCTGTCCTCGAGCCGATCAGCCGTGGCGCGCTGCCGCTCTGCGGCGCGCCTGCCCTGTTCGTACTGCTCCGTCGCCTTGGCCGCCTCCGTGAACAGCCGTGCCACTTCGGCGCCTACCGGTGGCGCCGGGCCGTCGGGCGCCACGGCTGCGGATGCCGGCGTGCCGAGGAGCGTGCACAGCATCACCGGGACGATCAGAAACCGGTCGCGGTGTCTCGAGCTCATTGACGGATCGTCACCCGGAAAGGGCGGGATGCCGGGGACCGGAGCGGTGTCGTACGGCCGGCTGGCCCAGTCACAGCCGCAACACGGGCGACAATCGGGGCGCGGCCCCTCCCGTGGGGGCAGGCCGGACGGGGACGGCCCGACCTCCTACGGCGAAGCCTCCGAACAGGCGTCCCGTGTCGCTCCACGCCCGGCGCATGACCGGTCCGTCCTCGCCGGCCCGGCCCAGGTGGGTCCGGGCCCGGTCGAACCCAGGTCGGTCCAAGGCCGGGACCAGGCCCGGGCCAGGACCGCCCTCGTCGGGTCGGCCCCACAGGTTCAGGCCCGTTTCGGACCCAAGTCGGTCCAAGGCCGGACCAGGCCGGGGCCAGGACCGTCGCGTCGGCCCCACAGGTTCAGGCCCGTGTCCGGCTCCGGTCGGCACAAGGCGGGACCAGGCCTGGTCGGAGCGCGTCAGGCCCAGGCCCCGGCGGGTCCACGACCGCGCAGGAACACGAACTTCCAAGTCCGGGCCGGACCCGGGTGGACCCAAGGCCGGGAACCCGGGCCCGGCCGTCCCGGGCCAGGACCAGGCCCCGGTCAGGCGCCGGTCGGTGGTGGCCGGAGCTGTCCGGCCGGCGCGGGACGCAGCGGCGCCTCCCACGTGACGGTGGTTCCGGCCCCGTCATGGCCGATGCCGGGGCCGTAGCGGCTCGATCCGCCGAGGGATTCCGCCCGCCGCGCGAGGTTGCGCAGTCCGCTGCGCCTGCCGCCGGGCGGCATTCCGACGCCGTCGTCGGCCACCGTGAGGCGTACGCCATCGGTGCCGTCGGGGAACCACACGGTCACGTCGACGACGACCTCGATACGGGAGGCACGCGCATGGCGGAAGGCGTTGGAGAGCGCCTCCCGCAGCGCGGCCACCAGGTTCTTCCCGGTCAGTTCGCCGACCGCCCGGTCGACGGGTCCGACGAAGCTGTGGCCAGGCTGGAAACCCAGCGGCACGGCCGCCATGTTGATCTCCCGCATCACGCGGGTGCGCAGGCCCGACGGTGCTTCCGCCGCCCCCTGCTGGAGGGCGAAGACAGCGGTCCGGATCTCCTGGATGGTCACGTCGAGTTCGTCGACGGCCCTGCCGATTCCGTCGTGCACCGCGGGATCGGCGGACCCGCGTTGTGCGCTCTCGAGCATCATGCCGGTGGCGAAGAGCCGCTGGACGACGAGGTCGTGCAGATCGCGGGCGATCCGGTCCCGGTCCTCGAGCACCGCCAGCCGCTCCCGGTCCCGCTGGGCCTCCGCCATCATCAGGGCCAGCGCGGCCTGCGAGGCGAACCGGGTGGCGAGCGTGCGCTCGGCCTCGGTGAACGGGGGCGCTCCGGCCTCCCGCGGTGTGGCGAGTGCGCCGAGCACGCGTCCGCCGCTCTGCAGCGGCAGCATCATGCTCGGTCCGTACCGGTGGGCCACCCTGGTGAGCATCCGTGGGTCGGTGGCCGCGTCCGTGGCGAACACGGCCTGGCCCGCGAGGAGCTTGGCCACGACGGGGCTGTCCGCGGGGATCACCACGCCGAGCGAGGCGGCGGGCCGGTCCGCGGAGACGGCGACGACCTCGAGACCGCCGTCCTGGGTGGTCAGCAGCACAATGCCCGCGGCCGAGTCGGCGAGGTGGCGCGCCTGTTCGGCGACGACGGAGAGCGCGTCGTCCGCGTCGCTTCCCGAGAGCAGCGCGGTGGTGACGGCCACCGACCCGTCGATCCACCGCTCGCGCCGGCGGGCCGCCTCGTACAGCCGGGCGTTGCCGATCGCGATCCCCGCCTCGGCGGCGAGCAGTCTGACCATGTGGAGGTCATCGATGTCGAACGAGCCTCCGTCGGCCTTCTCCGTCAGGTACAGATTGCCGAAGATCTCGTCCTCGACGCGGATGGGTACCCCGATGAAGGACCGCATCGGCGGATGGCCGGGGGGAAATCCGGTGGCCCTGGGGTCGGCCGTCAGGTCGGTGAGCCGTACCGGTGCGGGCTCGCGGACCAGCGCGCCCAGCAGCCCTCGCCGGCCGTCGGGCCGGTGCCCGATCCGCCGCGCCACCTCCTCGTCCACGCCGCACGTCACGAAGTCGGTGAGGTCCTGCCCCTGCGCGTCGAAGACGCCGATCGCCGCGTAGCGGGCGTCCGCCAGTCCGGCGGCGGTCCGGCAGATCCGGTCGAGCGTCCCGTGCAGTTCCAATCCGGTGCCGACCGACCGCATGGCCTCCAGGAGCTGCGGCACCCGGGCGGTGACCTCCGCGGACAGCACCGGACGGACAGGGGCCTCCCGGGCCGCGGCATCGGATGGGCCCTGCGGTTCGGAGGCGGTCATGTCCCGAGACTAATTAGTCCTATTTGACAGGGAAAGTCGGGTGCCGATCCGGTCGGTGGCCTGCTCGCGTTCGAGCATCGTCCGCAGCGGTCCTTCGATCGCGGCAAGGTCCTCGTACGTCCCTCGCTGGACCGCACGTCCGGACTCCAGCACCACGATCTCGTCGACTGCCTCCAGGCCGCGCAGCCGATGGGTGATGAGTACGGCCGCCGGCGCCGTCGCGGTGACGGCCGGCCCCGTCCCGTCCTCGGCCGGGGCGGTTGTCGCCCCTTGGATGCCTCCCGGACGCGTCGCGTGCCTTTCCGTCGCCGCCAGCAGGTCGGCGGTGAGCGCGTCGGCCGTCGCCAGGTCGAGATGCTCGGCGGGCTCGTCCAGTACGAGTACGGGGAAGGCGGCGAGGAGCGCCCGCGCCAGGGCCAGCCTCTGACGCTGACCTCCGGAGAGCCGGGCGCCGTGCTCCCCGACGAGGGTGTCGAGTCCGTCGGGGAGGGCATCGACCCACTCCAGCAGGCGGGCGTCGTCGAGCGCTCTCCTCAGCTCCTCCTCCGTCGCGTCGGGGCGGGCGAGCCTGAGGTTCTCGCGTACGGAACTGTCGAAGAGGTGGGCGTCCTGGGCGCACAGCCCAACGAACCGCCGCACGGCGTCGCCTTCCATCTCAGCGGCGGGCACACCGCCGAGGGTGTACGTCCCCGATCCGGCGTCCAGGAACCGGAGCAGCACCTGCGCGAGCGTCGTCTTCCCCGAACCGGAGACACCGACGACGGCGACGCGCTTCCCGGGGGTCAGCGTCAGGTCGAACCCACTCAGCGCGTCCCGCCGCCGGCCCGCGTACCGGGCGCCGATCCCGCGGAGCTCCAGCGGAAAGGCCGTGGCGGGCGGGGCCGCCGGCTCGGCGGGCTCCCGTACGGGAACGGGCGTGTCGATGACCTCGTACACCCGTTCCGCGCTGCGTGCGACCCGCCGCCGGTACTGCACCGCGAGAGGCAGGACGGAGACCGCTTCGAAGGCGGCGAGCGGTGTGAGCACGACGACCGCCAGGCTGGTCCCGTCGAGACGCCCCGCCGCCACCGCCTGTACACCGACGAGTGCGGCACCCACCACGGTCAGGGAGCAGACGAGGGCGGAGAGCCCACCTCCGAGCGCGGTGGCGGCGGACTGGCGTGCCGCGATGCGGGTCAGTGCCCGGTCGGCGTCGCGCGCCGCCGAGAGACGCCGAGGCAACGCGCCGGCGACGGTCAGTTCGGCCGTTCCCCGCAGCAGATCGACGACCCTGGTCGCCAGGAGGCCGCGGGCCGGGGCGAGTTGCTGTTCGGCACGCCGGGCGATCGTTCCGCTGATCAGCGGGACGCCCACTCCGGCCACGAGCAGCCCGACGGCGAGGACCAGGCCGGCCTCGGGCAGCAGCCAGGCGGTGAAACCGACCGATCCCACGCCGACCACTACGGCCGTTCCGGCAGGCAGCAGCCACCGCAGCCAGTAGTCCTGCAGCGCGTCCACGTCGGCGACGAGCCGGGACAACAGGTCACCGCGCCTTGTCCGGCCGAGTCCGGCGGGCGCGATCCGTTCGAGCCTGCGGTACACCGCGACGCGCATCTCGGCCAGCATCCGAAGTACGGCGTCGTGGGACACGAGCCGCTCCGCGTAGCGGAAGACGGCCCGACCGATGCCGAAGGCCCGGGTGGCCGTCACGGCCACCATCAGGTGAAGCACCGGAGGCTGTTCGGACGCACGGGAGATGAGCCATCCCGACACGGCCATGAGCCCGACCGCCGAGCCGAGAGCGAGACTGCCCAGCAGCAGGGCCAGTACGAGCCGTCCGCGCAGGTGACGCGCGGCCTCCCGTACGCGTACCAGCGGCTGACGTGCCTGCGTGCCCGGAGCCCGGGCCGGGGCCGGACCTTCCGACGACGTCGGATCGGCCGCACTCACTCCCGCCGCCCCCTTGCCCGCCGGCACCGCCGGTGCACCGGGTTCTGCCTCCCGCGGGGCTGCCGGCCGGGAGAGTGTGACGACCCGGTCCGCCACCGCCAGGAGCGCCGGGCGGTGTACGACGAGCATCACGGTCCGCCCCTCGGCCAGCCGCCCCACCGCCTCGACGATGCCTTCCTCTGTGGCCCCGTCCAGCGCGGCCGTCGGCTCGTCGAGCAGCAGCAGCGGCCTGTCCGCGAGGAAGGCCCTTGCCAGCGCCAGCCGTTGCCGCTGGCCGGCGGAGAGACCGGCGCCGTCCTCGCCGATCAGCGTGTCCGGCCCTTGGGGAAGGGCGGCGACGAATTCGTACGCCCCCGCCTCCCGCAACGCCCCCATGACGGCCGCGTCGTCCGCGTCCGGCCTCGCGAGCCGCACGTTCTCCGCGATCGTTCCGGCGAAGAGGTATGGCAGCTGGGGAACCCACGCGATCTGCCGCCTCCACCCTTCCATGTCCAGATCAGCCAGATCCGTGCCACCGACGCGTACGCGCCCTTCTGCCGGGTCCACGAAGCCCAGCAGCACATCGAGCAGGGTGGATTTTCCGACGCCGCTCTCCCCGACAATGGCGACCGTCTCACCCGGCTCCACCACGAGCGACGTACGGCACAACGATGCTTCGCCACGGCCCTGGTGGCGAACCGTCACCCCGTCGACCTCCAGCCGGAGTGCGGCCGGAACGGGAGCTCCGCCGCCCCGCCGCGGTACGGTCTCGAGCACGTCGAAGATCTCCTCCGCCGCGGAGAGTCCCTCTGCGGCGGCGTGGAACTGGGCACCCACCTGCCGGATCGGCAGATACGCCTCCGGCGCGAGGATGAGGATCACCAGTCCCGTGTACAGATCCAGATCGCCGTGGACCAGCCGCATGCCGATCCCGACGGCCACCAGGGCCACCGACAGCGTCGACAGCAGCTCCAGCGCGAAGGACGACAGGAAGGCGATCCGCAGTGTCCGCATGGTCGCCCGGCGGTACTGGGTGGTGATGGCCCGGATGGACTCGGCCTGCGCCTTTGCCCGTCCGAACACCTTCAGTGTCGGCAGCCCCGCGACCACGTCCAGGAAGTGGCCGGAGAGCCGGGACAGCAGCCGCCACTGGCGGTCCATGCTCGACTGGGTCGCCCAGCCGATCAGCACCATGAAGGCCGGGATCAGCGGCAGCGTCACCACGATGATCGCGGCCGAGACCCAGTCCTCCGTCACGATCCGGGCGAGCACGGCGACAGGCACCACGACCGCGAGCCCCAGTTGGGGCAGGTAGCGCGAGAAGTAGTCGTCCAGCGCATCGACGCCTCGCGTGGCCAGCGCGACGAGCGATCCCGTGTTCTGCCCGCTCAGCCGACCGGGCCCCAGCTCGGCGGCCCGCTCCAAGAGCCGGCGCCGGAGCTCGGACTTCACGGCGGCGCTCGCGCGGTGGGCGGCCAGCTCGGTCAGCCAGGAAACGGCCGCACGTCCGACCGCCACCGCCGCCAGCAGCACCAGCGGTGTGCCCAGCTCCGAGGCGGACAGCCCTCGCTGGAACGCTCCCACCACCACCTCGGCGACGAGCATCGCCTGGGCGATGACCAGGACCGCTCCGGCGATCCCGAGCACCACTACTGCGGCCAGGAAGCGGCGGGTCGCGTGCGCGTACCGAAGCAGCCGCGGGTCGATCGGTTTCACGTGAAACATCCCCCGCTAGTGCGCATCGGCGATGTGCTGGGTGCCGATCCGCTTGCGGAACACCCAGTAGGTCCACCCCTGGTAGAGCATCACCAGCGGGGCAGCAATAGCCGCGCACCACGTCATGATCTTGAGGGTGTACGGGCTGGACGAGGCATTGGTGACGGTCAGGCTCCACGCCTCGTCGAGGGAGGAAGGCATCACGTCAGGGAAGAGCGCCAGGAACAGCATCGCCACCGAGGTGGCGATGGTCACGCCCGAGAGGGCGAACGACCAGCCCTCCCGGCCCGCCTTCACCGCGAGGACCGCCACGGCCAGCGCCAGCACCGCCACGATCAGCGCAACCAGGCTCTTGCCGTCCCCGCGCGACGCCTGGGTCCACAGCAGGAAGCCGAGCGCCGGGACCATGGTGAGCACCCCCAGCTTCACGGCCAGTGCCCTGGCGCGGGTCCTGATGTCCCCCACCGTCTTCAGCGCCGCGAAGACCGCGCCGTGGAAGGTGAACAGCGTGAGCGTCACCAACCCGCCGAGCAGCGCGTACGGGTTGAGGAGGTCGAGGAGACCGCCGACGTACTCCTTGTTCTCGTCGATCTTCACGCCACGCGTGATGTTCCCGAAGGCGACGCCCCACAGGAAGGCCGGCAGCAACGAGGTCCAGAAGATCGCGTGCTCCCAGTTGGTCTGCCAGCGCTCCTCCGCCCGCTTGTGCCGGTACTCGAACGCGACGCCTCGCACGATCAGGCAGACGAGGATCAGCAGCAGTGGCAGATAGAAGCCCGAGAAGAGGGTGGCGTACCACTCGGGGAACGCGGCGAACGTGGCACCGCCCGCTGTGAGCAGCCAGACCTCGTTGCCGTCCCAGACCGGGCCGATGGTGTTGATCAGCACACGGCGCTCGGTGCGGTCCCTCGCCAGCAGCTTGGTGAGGACACCGATCCCGAAGTCGAAGCCCTCCAGGAAGAAGTAGCCGATCCACAGGACGGCGATGAGTATGAACCAGACGTTGTGGAGTTCCATGCCTCAGCAGCTCCTCAGCGGACTCAGTACGAGAAGGCCATCGGCCGGTCGGCGTCACGGTCGTCGCCGCCGATCTTGGTGGGTGGGGTCAGGTCGGCCTCGGTGAGCTCGGGCGGCCCGGCCTTGACGTACTTCACGAGCAGCCTGACCTCGATCACCGCGAGCACGGCGTAGAGCAGGGTGAAGACGGTCATCGAGATGAGAACCTCGCCCTGGGAGACACCGGGGGAGACCGCGTCGCGCGTACGCAGCACGCCGTAGACGACCCACGGCTGCCTGCCCATCTCGGTGAAGATCCAGCCCCAGGAGTTGGCGATCAGGGGGAAGGCCATCGTCCACAGCGCGATGAGCCAGTACCACCGGCCCAGACGAGGGCTGAGCGCCTTGTTCCTGAAGAGCATCAGATTGGGGACCTCGTCCTCGCCCGTGCGCAACGCGGCGGGCAGCAGGAACTTTCTGCGGGTCAGCCAGAGCCCGATCAGCCCGATGGTGAGCGAGGCCATGCCGAAGCCGATCATCCAGCGGAAGCCCCAGTAGGCCACCGGGATGTTGGGCCGGTAGTCGCCGGGCCCGTACGTCTCCTGGAGCTGCTCGTTGACGTCGTTGATGCCGGGGACGTGGGAGTCGAAGTCGCTGTGCGCGAGGAAGGACAGCAGGCCCGGGATCTCGACCGCCACCTTGTTGTGGCCCTCGTCGACGTCGCCGTAGGCGAAGACCGAGAACGGCGCGGGCGCCTCGCCGTCCCAGAGGGCTTCGGCGGCCGCCATCTTCATGGGCTGCTGCTCGTACATCACCTTGCCCAGCAGGTCACCGCTGACAGCGGTCATCAGACCGGCGACCGCGACCGTGACCAGGCCCACCCGCAGGGACGACCTCATGACGGGGATGTGCTTCCGGCGCGCCAGGTGGAAGGCCGATATGCCCGCCATGAAGGCGCCTCCGACGAGGAAGGCCGCCGTCATGGTGTGGAAGAACTGGGTGAGTGCGGTGTTCTGGGTCAGGACCAGCCAGAAGTCGGTGAGCTCGGCCCGTCCGCGCTCCTCGTTGATCCGGTAGCCGACCGGGTGCTGCATCCAGGAGTTGGCCGCCAGGATGAAGTAGGCGGAGAGGACCGTGCCGATCGAGACCATCCAGATGCAGGCCAGGTGGATCTTCTGCGGCAGCTTGTCCCAGCCGAAGATCCACAAACCGATGAACGTGGACTCGAAGAAGAAGGCGATCAGCGCCTCGAAGGCGAGCGGGGCACCGAAGACGTCACCGACGAAGCGCGAGTAGTCGGACCAGTTCATCCCGAACTGGAACTCCTGGACGATGCCCGTGACGACGCCCATGGCGATGTTGATCAGGAAGAGCTTTCCCCAGAACTTGGTGGCCCTGAGGTACTTCTCCTTACCCGTGCGCACCCATGCGGTCTGCAGGCCGGCGGTCAGTGCCGCGAGCGAGATCGTGAGGGGGACGAACAGGAAGTGGTAGACGGTGGTGATGCCGAACTGCCATCGCGCCAAGGTCTCTGGCGCCAGAGCGAGGTCCACGTCGTCTCTCCTTACGTCGCCGTGGTCACAGCGGGAGCCGTCCCCTCCCTTCGGCTGATTCCGGGAGCAACCGGGACGCGCTTGTGAACGCGTTCACATTCACAAGCATTATTGCGCACAGCCATTCGGACACTTTGACCGGGGGTGCCCCTTGCGCAGAGAACCCCCGCGAGCAGAACGCTCGCGGGGGCCCGAAGATCTTGCCTGGTCAGACCGCCTGCCGCCCTCCAGGGGCGTCGGGCGGCCAGGCGTCAGGCGTCCTTGCGGAACATCTCCGCCGTGTGCAGAAACACATCGTTCGCCTCGCACTCACCGATGGTCACGCGCACACCCTCGCCCGCGAACGGCCGGACGACCACGCCGGCCTTCTCGCACGCGGCGGCGAACTCGAGCGTGCGGTCGCCGAGGCGCATCCAGACGAAGTTCGCCTGCGTCTCGGGCACCGTCCAGCCCTGCTCGACCAGGGCATGGTGCACCCGGGCCCGCTCCGTGACCAGGCTGCCGACCCGCCCCAGCAGCTCGTCCTCGGCGCGGAGCGAGGCCACCGCCGCGTCCTGCGCGAGCTGGCTGACACCGAAGGGGACCGCCGTCTTGCGCAGCGCCGCGGCCACCGGCTCATGGGCGACCGCGAAGCCGACCCGCAGCCCCGCCAGCCCGTACGCCTTGGAGAAGGTGCGCAGCACCGCGACGTTCGGCCGCTCACGGTAGATCTCGAGTCCGTCGGGGACGTCGGCGTCGCGGATGAACTCCCGGTACGCCTCGTCGAGCACCACCAGTACGTCCGAGGGCACGCGGTCCAGGAACCGCTCCAGCTCGGCCCGCCGCACGACGGTGCCGGTCGGGTTGTTCGGGTTGCAGACGAAGATGAGGCGGGTCCGGTCGGTGATCGCCTCCGCCATGGCGTCGAGGTCGTGCACCTCCCCCTCGGTCAGCGGGACCTGCACGGACGTCGCTCCGCTGATCTGCGTGATGATCGGGTACGCCTCGAAGGAGCGCCAGGCGTAGATCACTTCGTCGCCGGGTCCGGAGGTGGACTGCAGCAGCGACTGCGCCACACCGACGGAGCCGGTGCCCGTCGCCAGGTGGGTCACCGGCACGCCGAACCGGTCCGCGAGCTCGTTCATCAGCCCGGTGCAGGCCATGTCGGGGTAGCGGTTGAAGTTCTGCGCCGCGGCGATCGCGCTCTCCATCACGCCGGGCAGCGGCGGATACGGGTTCTCGTTGGAGGACAGCTTGTAGGCGACCGGGCCGCCGGCCGCCGCGGGCCTGCCCGGCTTGTATGTGGGGATGCCGTCCAGCTCGGCGCGCAGCTTGGGGCTCGTCTCGCTCACCGCAGGTCCTCCTCGACCGTCCGTGCACATCGGTACTCAACCAATACTGCTCACCTTATGAGGATTCACCTCCGCTGCGAACGGCCGGAGGCACGGAACCTCGCGAACCCCTCGGGGCGGGCTTTCCGAGGACCGATCCGGGGGGAGCGCTCGCGACCGTGACACGCGCCGGTGGCTCGCGCCGTGGCGCGCATCCCCCGTAGTGATGAGTTGAGACCTCTTCGAGACATGGAGCCTTCGCCAGGCCCCGGCGGCCTGGCACCCGACACTCCATTGTGCTGACCTCCAACTCCCGCACTTTCCAAGGGAGTCGGCGCTAAGTGATCATGCAGAAACGTGCCTGTCAACGTGCGCATATGCGACCGGCCGTCCCACCTGCGCGAGCCCTACTATCGGCACGCCATGACAGCAGCAGGGAAGCATCAGGTGAGCCGGACGGACACATCCCGCCGGAGCGGTAGGCAAGGCCGGGCAGGCATCAGGGACGTGGCCGCCGCGGCCGGGGTCTCCATCACAACCGTCTCCGACGCCCTCAACGGCAAGGGCCGGCTCCCGGACGCCACCCGCCGACACGTCCGCGAGGTCGCAGACCGGCTGGGCTACCGCCCTTCCGCCGCGGCCCGCACCCTCCGTACCGGAAAGTCGGGCTTAATCGGCCTGACCGTGACGACGTACGGGGATGAACCTTTCACCTTCACGGAGTTCGCGTACTTCGCCGAGATGGCCAGAGCCGCGACCTCGGCCGCGCTCGCCCGCGGCTACGCACTCGTCATTCTGCCCGCCACCTCACGACACGACGTCTGGTCGAACGTCGCCCTCGACGGCACGGTCGTCATCGACCCCTCCGACCACGACCCGGTCGTCACCGAGCTGGTACGCCAAGGACTGCCCGTCGTCTCCGACGGCCGCCCCGCAGGCACCCTCCCGGTCACCGCCTGGGTGGACAACGACCACGAAGCCGCCGTACTCGATCTGCTCGACCATCTCGCCGCCGCCGGGGCCCGCCGCATCGGCCTGCTCACCGGCACGACCACCGACACGTACACCCGGCTGTCCACGACCGCCTACCTCAACTGGTGCGAACGCGTCGGCCAGGACCCCGTCTACGAGTCCTACCCCGCGCACGATCCGTGCGCCGGCGCCGTCGCCGCCGACCGGCTGCTCGCCCGGCCGGACCGGCCCGACGCCGTGTACGGGCTCTTCGACCCCAACGGCACCGATCTGCTGGCGGCCGCCCGCAGGTACGGCCTGCGCGTCCCCGACGATCTGCTCCTCGTGTGCTGCAGCGAGTCCACCGTGTACGCCACCACGGAGCCCCCGATCACCACGCTCTCGCTCAAGCCGCGCAGAATCGGCACGGCGGTCGTCCAGTTGCTGATCGACGCGATCGAGGGAATCGACGAGGACCGGCCGGTCGAGCAGGTGATACCGACCGAACTGATCGTCAGGACCTCGTCGCAGCGCCGTCCTCCGCGGACAACCGTGAGCCCACCACGGTCTCCCTCGAAGAACTGAACCGTCCCCACAAAGGACTGGACCTTCCCAATTGGGACGAAACAACCTGCGAACCAGGGATGCGCAAGGATTTCACCACCCCTGGTGCGTCACACACCGCCTGGCTCATTCCTATGATGGGCGAACGACACCGCGGACCACCCCGACCAGGCTGGGCCGAGAGGTGAACGGCGGCGCGACGGTGGTGGAGGGGTCGATGACTCAGGGGGCCGGTCAAGGACCCGTGGTCCGGACGGCGACGTTGCGCGATTTCCGCGTACCGCCGTACGCGCAGGTTCCCGTGCAGTCACACACAGCGGACCCGATCCATTCGGGCCATCCTGGCAACGCCTTCCCCGAGGGCGAACCGCCCGAGGGCTACACCCCCACCGCGCGCGACCTTCCCGTCATCGGCCGCGGCGGCCCGGGCGACACCGTGCAGATCCATGTCGACCCGGACGAGGCGCCCGCTCCCGACGGTCGGGGCCCGCTGTACGTCGTCGGCGATGTCCACGGCTACCTCGACGAGCTCGTCGCCGCCCTGGCGGCGAAGGGCCTCATCGACACCGAAGGTCACTGGGCCGCGGGCAACGCCCGGCTGTGGTTCCTCGGCGACTTCACCGACCGCGGTCCCGACGGGATCGGCGTCATCGACCTGGTCATGCGCCTTTCCGCGGAGGCCGCCGCTGCCGGCGGCTACTGCAAGGCCCTGATGGGCAACCACGAACTGCTGCTGATCGGCGCCAAACGCTTCGGGGACACGCCCGTCAACTCCGGTGCCGGCACCGCCACCTTCCAGGCCGCGTGGCTCCTCAACGGCGGCCAGAAGACGGACATGGACCGGCTGCAGGAGGTCCATCTGCAGTGGATGGCCAGGCTCGACGCGATCGTCGAGGAGGACAGCCACCTCCTGCTGCACTCCGACACGACCGCGTACCTCGATTACGGATCCACCATCGCGGACGTCAACGACACCGTGCACGCGGTCCTCACCCGGGGCGACGCGGACGAATGCTGGGACCTGTTCCGCAAGTTCACCAAGCGCTTCGCCTTCCGCGACGAGGGCGGACCGCAGGCGGTGCGCGAGCTGCTCTCCGCCTATGGCGGCCGGCGCATCGTCCATGGTCACAGCCCCATCCCGTACCTGCTGGGCGAGGTGGGCACCGAGGACGGCGAGGACGGCGACCGCCCGGTGGTCGAGGGTCCGCACGTCTACGCGGACGGGCTCGCCATCGCCATGGACGGCGGCGTGACCATGGCCGGAAAGCTTCTTGTCCAGCAGCTCCCCCTGACGGACTGAGCCGACTGCGGCGGGCGATTTACGGAAACCCCCTGTCACCCTGTGCCGTAACCGCTCTACCATCGGCGTATCCGTAGCAGACTCTCCTCCGTTTCCGCTCGACCGCCCGTCGTACGGGCCGTCCGGCCCTACGGAGCATCGGGGGATGCACATGAAAAGCGCTCCGCACCTGCTGAACGAGGACCGCGCCGAGTACCAGCGGGTCCTCGACGAAGCACTGCGCAACGCCCATGAACGCCCTGACCTCGCCGCCGTGGGACTACGCCTCAACGCCGAGCAGTTGCGCACCATGGCGCTCAACGCGACGGCACTGATAGCGGCCTCCGCCGCTGCCGAGTACGAGCACTACGTGAAAGTGCGCCGGGAGATGCGCACGTCGGCGGCCGCCTCGGCAAGCGGCTCCGTGCTGTCCCCCGCCGTCGGGCAGAGCGCCGACGGCGGCGGCGCCGGCTTCGCCGCCGTCATCGCGGTGCTCGCCCCCGTCCTCGCCGGGACCGCCGCGGCGATCTTCCTGCTCGTCGGCTACATCCTGAAGATGCTCAGCCCTACGCCGTCGTTCGCCGACGCCCTGCTGACGGCCGGGTGGTTCTTCGGCGCCCTCACGGCCGCCGCCATCCTGGTCGCCGCGGTGGGGCTGCTTCTGACGGCCTTGCGCAACGGTGCCGCCCAAGTGGCGGAAGAGGTGCCCGCCGGAGAGTTGCCGGACGAGGTGTCCAGAGCGAAGGACGCCTGGCGCCACGCCCTCCTGGAGCGCGGCATCCTGCCGTTCCTGCGGGCAGCCCTTGCCGACCCGAGCGCCGATCCGGCGTCCACCGCACCACCGCGGCCGGTCAGCCGGATCCCCAAGATCGGGTTCAGCGGACCGGAGTTCTCCAGCCCGGCGGAGGGGTCGACCGCCGGGCAGCGGCCGACCTTCACCAGCCCGGACTTCACGAGCCCCGACTTCGGCGGCCCGGAACACCGACCGGAGTGATGGACGAGGCTGAAGAAGACCCGCAGGCCAAGCAGCCCGATCACCGTGGCCACGGCACCGGGAACGGGGCGCGCCAGCGGACCCTCCCGCGAGCAGCAGACCGACTTCGCCAGCATCCCGGCCCACGCCTCAGCGTCACTGGTCAGCGGGTCGTCGCCGCCGACCCCTTCCTGGGCCTGAGCAGCCCTCGCGGTACTGCATACGGGACTTGGGCACCGCAGCCGGTCCGGATACGGCAGGTCCGCCGCCCTGTCGTGGAGCCTTCAGCCGCCGGTTACCGGACGCGGCGCTTTCCTGCGCTCCGGCGGCCCAGGCGGATGCGGAGGAAGACGAGGTCGGCGACGAGCAGCATCACGCCGATGATCAGCAGGTAGAACAGTCCCTCGGTCATCACTCCGATGATGCCCAGCACGATCGCCACGATGATCAGTAGGAGAAAGAGAGCCATCCGTATCGCCTCATGTCGCGGTGTTCTGGCCCGTCTGCGGGTGCTCCATGACGATCGGGTGTGTCCCGCCGGTGCCGGTGTCGATGAGGATCTGCTCGGCCGTGGCGTTGTCGGCGCCGACAGCTCGGGCCATCGCGGCGCGTGCCGCGTCGGGCGTCGTGTCCGGGGGGATCACCAACAGGGAGAAGTGATCTCGATCGCCTCGGGTAATGAGGACGGTGTCGTCGCCGACCGGGAAGGAGTCGATGTGGACGACCCGGTCTCCGATGATCAAACGTGTCGGTAGTTCCTCCCAGGCGCCGGCGTCCAGACCGACGCGGGTGACAGGTCCGAGATGCTCGGTCAACGCGGTGATCAGCAAGGGAAGCTCAGCACCGACGTCGCGGGAACGCGGCCACCATGCGCCGTCGAGGATTCCCTCGCGGGCATGTGTCGTCTCCAGCCGCAGGAGGGCGGTTCCAGGTTTGACGACTTTGTGGATCGCGTCTGGCAGAAGCTTCGGTTCACGCGGGGTTTCGGCGTCGGACATGGTGGGCTCACCCGTCTGCGGGATTCGGTTAGCGTTCGCTGATCGCCTGGGGCAACGTCGGCGCGCCTTCCGGTTTCAACGTACTCCGTGAGCCCACGCCCAGGCCTGCCGTGCGCTGCGGATGCGTACCCGGGTTCCCATGGAAGTCGCTGGTCACGTGCGGGTTCACCGGACCTTGGCCGGAGTACAGTGGAGAAACCGGGAGTACTTCGCACACCGGCTTCCATGTCGGTGTCGTTCTCGGCGGGCAACTAACACCGGGACGTCGAAGACAAGCCCCGGGGACAGGTCCGCGCCATGACCGCGACGATCGACCGTATGACCATCAGTGAGCGCGTGACCTCACCACCGGCCCGCCTGTCTCTGACCCCGACGGGGCCGGTTCCAGGTCTGCTGGATGGTGCCTGGTGGCCTCGCTCTCGCGATCTTTCCCGTGAACTCCCCGCTCTCATCGCCGTGCTGGACGCACGCTGGGGCCGGATCACGCGTGTCACGGTGAACCCGACCCACTGGCCCAAGATCCCGCGCAAGGTGCCCGTGGCCGGGCACACGGTGCACGTGGGCTGGTTCGCCGACGAGCAGGACCCGCACAAGCTGATCCTCCTCTCCTACACCGCCGGCCGCTGGGACCTACTGGTCATCCCGCCGGAGACCGACGCGGCTGCCGCCGCCCGGCTGATTGCCACCGCGACCACCCCCGGCGGGCTCGCCAGCGCCAGCGCTCTGATGACGAACGAGAACACCTCCCGTGAGGCGAGGGAGTCGCTCGACCGGGAAGAGGAGTGGGAAACCGAAGGCGGGCACGCCTCAGGAGCGGCCGAGAACCCGAATCCGAACCCGCCCGGATCCATAAGCTCCGCCCGAGGGAGGTGAGGACATGGAAATCGCCATCACCGTGTCCGCGATCATCGCCATGATCATCATCGGGGTGCTGCTCATCCATCGGCTCAACGGCCGGCACGACGAACGGATCGCAGCATTCCACTACGGCGATGCCCTGCCAGGAATCGGCCGACGGAGCCGGAATACCCCACACCGGAAGGACATGCCGGGTCGCCCGCCGTCCCCGCCAACGCGCTCGTCACCACTCAAGGCGAACACCGAGACGGGGCCGCCGATGACGCCTGACCTGTCTCCTGACGGAGGCCGTGCCGGTGAGGGTGGCGCCAAGCGTCCGCCCACCGGCACGGCGTCCCGATGAAAGAGGCCACCTTGAAGCCAACGGAACAACCCCCCTCGGACGGGCGGGCCGAGGTGCGGATCGTCGCGGCATCCCCCGAGGCCGCCCGTCAGGTCGCAGAGGCACTCCGTCAACGCTTCGCCGCCACCGAACAGCGCAGCTACCCCGCGGGGAGCGACGGCGGAACCCGCCTCCACCTCACGGTGGACACGACGCACACGGCAAAGCGGGAACAGCCCTGGCTGGAAACCAGTCGACCCTCCGCGCAGGACCGCACACAGACGGACGAAGTCTGAGGAAAGGCAGGACTGGCCGCAGCCTGCGAGTATCTCGCGGGCGACGGGCTCATCACGGTCTCGACTGTAAAGAATGCATTGCCTGAAGAGTCCCTTATGCCGGAGAAGCGGCATAGGCATAGCATTGTGCATGGGTCGGCGCACTTCTCACGTGCGACCGGCCTGGATGAGCGGCCCCGGTGTGCAAACGCCGGGGCCGTTGCGCACGGTCGACGCGACGGAAGTAATCGAGCGGATCCTGGCAGCAAGGCATCGAATCCCAGCACACGGCTGCCCCGGGCGACCCACTCGTTGGAGACAGCCGGCGCGGCAGGCGAACGTGAAAGCAGGGCTGGTGACGTGAAGGGCGCTTCTATGGCGGATGGCGATCGGCAGCCCGGCAAGGGCAGGGTGGACCGGTCGGAGGGGTTCGGTGAGCGGCTGTTGGGGGTGCTGCTGGACCGGGCGCACGAGATGCCGCCGCAGCTGATCGCCCCGCTGATCGCGGAAGAGGTGGCCCGGGTCGGTGGCCGGGACATCTCGATCCTCCTGCAGGACTATGCACAGCTCCTGCTCATGCCGCTGCCGGGCAGGGGGCTGAGCGTCGGTGAGCCTGAGCCGATCGGAGGCTCCCATGCCGGCACGGCCTTCCTGAACGCGGCCCCTGTCGAGGTACCGCAGGCCGATGGCGTTCGGATGTATCTGCCGTTGCTGGACGGCAGCGACCAGGTGGGAGTGTTGGTCCTCACCCTGGAGACCGTCGATGACGACGACCGGCGTCTGCTGCGCAGGCTCGCCGGGCTGATCGCCGACATGCTGGTCACCAAGCACAGCTACACCGACCAGTTCTTCCTCACCCGGCGCCGTGAACCCATGAGCGTGGCCGCGGAGATCCAGTGGTCTCTGCTCCCGCCGCTGGTGATGTCCGTCCCCCAGGTCGCGGTGGCCGGAATCCTGGAGCCCGCCTACAACGTCGCCGGCGACAGCTTCGACTACGCACTCAACGACGACATCCTGCACGTGGCCGTGCTCGATGCGATGGGCCACGGCCTCAACGCCGCCACGATGGCCACCGTCGCCATCGGCGCCTACCGGCACTCCAGACGGGCCGGTATCGGCCTGTCCGAGATCTATGCGTTCATGGACCGGGCCATCGCCGAGCAGTTCGGCCCCGAACACTTCGTCACCGCGCAGATGATGCGTCTGAACATCGCAACGGGCCACCTGCAGTGGGTCAACGCGGGTCACCCCGCACCACTGCTGATCCGCAACCACCAGGTCCTGCGTCGGCTGGATGGCCCCACCACCTTCCCGGTCGGCTTCGGAGGTGAGAAGCCCCAGGTCAGCGAGGAGGTGCTCCTGCGCGGCGACCGGGTGCTGTGCTTCACCGACGGCCTGATCGAGGAGCACGAAGCCGGGGAAGAGGAGTTCGGCGAGGAACAGCTCATCCACTGGGTCAACCGCATCGAGCAGACCGGGGAGGGAGTGCGGGCGGTGGTGCGCTCGCTCTCCCACGCCCTGAAGGAGGAACGGGGCGGGAGCACCAGTGACGACGCGACCCTGTTCCTCATCGAGTGGCGAGGGGGCGCCGCCGACCACCTCGCCATCCTGGAGTGAGCCGACAGCCGCCCCATCGTTGAAGGAGCCGATGCGCACAGGCCCGCAGTCCGAACGGGCCCTCAGATCACCGGAACCTGCGAGGCACCGAGGCCAAACTCGCTGAACGATCGGGGCGAGCCAACACGTTCGTCGTGCCTGGTTTGATCGGCGGTTCATGGACGGTGATCTGAAGCTCGGCGACTTCCCCGGCCCCGCGAACGCGTCGGCCTGCGCCGGTCACAATGGCCCATCAGAGATCGCCGCCCGATTCGAGCCACCGGAGTGCGTCCTGCCGCGGCGCGGTTCGTGAGAGACGACAGCGTCCCCCGGAGCGTATGCCGAGGGACGCTGAGACGTCAGATCAGGTCGCAATAGGCAGGTAGACGCGGTGGCCGGCCTCCGCGAACTCCTTCGACTTGGCGAGCATGCCCGCTTCAACGTCATCGTCACTGGTCATGGCGAGATCCGGGGCGAACCGCTCCGTGATGCTTCTGCTGATCTTCATCGAGCAGAACTTGGGACCGCACATCGAGCAGAAGTGCGCGGTCTTCGCCGGTTCGGCCGGCAGCGTCTCGTCGTGGAACTCCCTTGCCGTGTCCGGATCGAGGGCCAGATTGAACTGGTCCTCCCACCGGAACTCGAAGCGCGCGTCGGACAGCGCGTCGTCCCACTCCTGGGCGCCCGGGTGCCCCTTGGCGAGGTCCGCCGCATGCGCGGCGATCTTGTAGGTGATGACGCCGGTCTTCACGTCGTCACGGTTCGGCAGGCCCAGGTGCTCCTTGGGTGTCACGTAGCAGAGCATGGCCGTGCCCCACCAGGCGATCATGGCCGCTCCGATGCCGGAGGTGATGTGGTCGTAGGCGGGGGCCACATCGGTGGTGAGCGGACCGAGTGTGTAGAACGGCGCCTCCTCGCAGATCTCCTGCTGGAGGTCGATGTTCTCCTTGATCTTGTGCATCGGGACGTGACCGGGGCCTTCGATCATCGTCTGAACATTGAAACGCTTGGCGATCGAGTTGAGCTCCCCGAGCGTCTTCAGCTCGGCGAACTGCGCCTCGTCGTTGGCGTCCGCGATCGAGCCGGGCCGCAGGCCGTCACCGAGGGAGTACGTCACGTCGTACGCGGCGAGGATCTCGCAGAGCTCCTCGAAGTGCTCGTACAGGAAGGACTCCTTGTGGTGCGCGAGGCACCACGCCGCCATGATCGAGCCGCCGCGCGAGACGATGCCGGTCTTGCGGCGCGCCGTCAGCGGCACGTAGCGCAGCAGTACCCCCGCGTGGACCGTCATGTAGTCCACGCCCTGCTCGGCCTGTTCGATGACGGTGTCCTTGTAGACGTCCCAGGTCAGCTCCTCGGCCTTGCCGTCGACCTTCTCCAGTGCCTGGTACAGCGGCACGGTGCCGATCGGCACGGGGGAGTTGCGCAGCACCCACTCACGGGTGGTGTGGATGTTGCGTCCCGTGGACAGGTCCATGACCGTGTCGGCGCCCCAGCGGGTCGCCCAGGTCATCTTCTCCACCTCCTCCTCGATGGAGGAGGTGACCGCGGAGTTGCCGATGTTGGCGTTGACCTTCACCAGGAACCGCTTGCCGATGATCATCGGCTCGATCTCCGGGTGGTTCACGTTCGCCGGCAGAACGGCCCGGCCGGCCGCGATCTCCTCCCGCACCACCTCGGGGGAGACGTTCTCGCGGATGGCGACGTACTCCATCTCCGGCGTGATCTCGCCCCGGCGGGCGTACGCGAGCTGGGTGACGGCCTGGCCGTCACGTCCGCGGCGGGGCTGGCGCGGGCGGCCGGGGAACACCGCGTCGAGGTTGCGCAGCCCGCCGCGCGGCGACGTGTGCTTGATTCCGTCGTCCTCGGGCCTGACCGGCCGCCCCGCGTACTCCTCGGTGTCGCCGCGGCCGATGATCCAGTTCTCCCGCAGCGGCGGCAGGCCGCGGCGTACGTCGGTCTCGACGTTCGGGTCGGTGTACGGACCGGACGTGTCGTACAGCGTCACGTCCTTGCCGTTGGTGAGGTGCACCTTGCGGACCGGCACACGGAGGTCGGGGCGCGAACCCTCGACGTATCCCTTGTGCCAGCCGATGGACTTCCCGGCCTCGTCGTTCTGGTCCGAGGCAGGCGTGCGTGCGTCCGATACGGTCATGAGACCTACTCCCTACGCCGGCATTACCCGGTAACAGGTTCGGCGGTCGGCGCAGCTGTCCCGTACGGATGTACGAAGGTCAGCGCCCTCTCAGCCCGGTGCTCCGAGCTCCCGCGTGTGCAAAGGTGCCACCACGCTAGCGTCATATCTGGCGTGCTGAACAGAGGGCCCCTCCTGCTCTTGCGATGATCGGTCCGTGACCTCATCGCCGCAGCCCCCAGAACCGCACGGCCAGGCCCACAGTCATGCGCACAGTCATGGGCCCGCCGCGCCAGTCTCCAAGCACCTTCGCAAGGTCATCGCCGCTGTTCTGATCCCCTTCGCGACGGCAGTCCTCGTCGGGCTCGCCGTACTGTGGCCGGGGGGCGCACCCGGCCATGAGCGCACCGGTGTCGGCTTCGACCGCCAGACGGAGCAGGGCGAGGTGGTCTCACTCGAGAGGGTCGACTGCAAGGACGTCAACGCCGCCCAGGTCCCGCCGACCGGCGACACCTCCACGCCGGAGGGCCGCGAGGCGGTCAACTCGCAGCAGGGCCAGTGCGCCAGGGCGACCGTCGAAGTGACCACGGGCAAGGACAAGGGCCGCACCTTCATCGAGATCGTCCAGCCGGACGCGCCACGTCAGTTGAAGGAGGGTCAGGGTGTGGTCGTCGCGTACGCCCCGGACGCGCCCCGCGATCTCCAGTACTCGGTGACGGACATCGACCGGGGATTCCCGATGGCGCTGCTGGCCGGGATCTTCGCTCTCGTCGTGGTGCTCGTGGGCCGGTTGCGCGGCGTGATGGCCCTGATCTCGCTCGCCGCCTCGTTCGCCGTGTTGACGCTCTTCATCCTGCCCGCGATTCTGCAGGGGTCCAATCCCCTGGTCGTGGCCGTGGTCGGGGCGAGCGCCATCATGCTGATCGCGCTCTACCTGTGCCACGGGGTGACCGCGCGGACCTCCGTCGCGGTGCTCGGCACACTGATCTCCTTGCTGCTGATCGGGCTGCTCGGCTCGCTGTTCATCGGCTGGGCCAGCCTCAGTGGGAACACCGACGACAACACCGGTCTGATCCACGGCCTGTATCCCGAGATCGACATGAGCGGCCTGCTGCTGGCCGGCGTCATCATCGGCTCGCTCGGCGTTCTGGACGACGTGACGGTGACGCAGACCTCGGCCGTCTGGGAGCTGCATCAGGCGGACCCCGACATGGGGCCCCGGGCGCTCTACCGCTCGGCCATCCGTATCGGCCGCGACCACATCGCGTCCGTCGTCAACACGCTGGTGCTCGCCTATGCGGGCGCCGCTCTGCCGCTGTTGCTGCTCTTCTCCATCGCGCAGTCCAGCGTGGGCACCGTAGCCACCAGCGAGTTGGTGGCCGAGGAGATCGTACGGACGCTGGTGGGGTCGATCGGCCTGGTCGCGTCGGTGCCGGTGACCACCGTCCTCGCCGCCCTGGTGGTCTCCGCGGACCGCTCCGGTCCGGCGGGGCCGGGCAAGGAGAACGGGGCGCCGGTGCGGACGGGCAGGGGGCGGCGGCGCAAGGCGTGAGCGGACGGCGAGTGGCGGGGGCAGCCGTGTCAGCCGGCGTTCTCTTCCGCGAGGATGCGGCCGAGCGCTTCCTCCAGGCTGAGCTCGAGGTCACCCAGCGTGAGCTCCTGCCCCATCGGCAACAGCTTGTCCGTGCGGTCGAGGAAGGCGACCAGCGGCGCCGCTCCCGCCCTGAACAGTGCGGAATCCGCGCCGACGCGAAGCCTGATCATGACGTCCGACAGGCTTTCCGGTCCCACGGGCGCGATGTGCACATCACCGTCCCCGCTCGGCCCGTTGATCCCGTCGAGCAGCAGCTCCCGCCCGAATGCCCAGGTCACAGGCGCGTCACCGGGCAGGTGGAAGGTCATCCGCACCGCGTACGGATCTCCTGTCTCGTAATCCAGTCCCACCGGAATCCGGAAGGAGAGTTCCTCGGAGACGAGGAACCTCATCAGAACCTCGGCCTGGACCGACTCGCACATCACATACCCCGCAGCAGATGAAGCAATGAATGAACCCGCACTGACAAAGCAGAAGGAAACGGCCAGGAACGATCCCCCTAGACCCTCTTGACGCCATCGTGGTCGAAGGCCTAGCAGATCACAAGGAGTGATATTTCAGATACTGATAGAGAAGGCAAGTGACCCCAACAGCCCACCGATTCGGCTGCGCAACTGCTCAACTGCCGGAAGCAGCCTGGCCTCCTGGTCCAACGGGAGTGAAATGGCCATCGTTGCGGCATGGCGACCAACAGTGATCGGAATGGCGGCACAGACCGTGCCGAGTGCATATTCCTGCCGTTCCACGACGGGCTCCATGGACCCTCGCGCGGCGAGTCGCTCGAGCATCGTGCGCCCGTCACGCACCGTGTACGGCGTCACGGGCTGCACGGGATGGCGGCTCAGGTGGTCGCGGCGAGACGATTCGTCGAGCTGCCACAGCAGGCACTGGCCCAGCGCATGCGCGTGTCCGGTCTCCCGGAAGTCGGCCCACTCGGGCACGGCGGGGGCGTACGGCGTGTCGGAGACCGCGACGATGTCGATCTCGCCCTCGCGGTAGACGGCGAAATAGACGGGGACACCGATCGCGTCCCGCCAGTGCGCGAGGGAGTCCTCGAGGGTGGTGTGTCGATCCTCCGGCGTACCGCCGACCAGACGTTCGACGGCGTCCCCGAGCGTGTACACACCGCTCCGCCGCCGCAGGTAGCCGTCGTGGGTCAGGGTCCGCAGCAGGTGGTAGGCGGTCGGCAGAGGGATCCCGGCCTCGCGTGCGAGCTGCTTCGCGGGAGCCCCGTCCGGATGTGCGCCTGCCGCTTCCAGCAGTCTCAAGGCACGCTGCACGGAGCTGATCAGGGTAGGTGTAGCGGCTTTCGTCGTCCCGGCCACAGGTCACCCCCAGGCATGGTGGCGGGCAGCACGCCCACCCGCGAGGGGGCCGCCCCCGCGCGGCCGCCGCAGCCCCGAGCCCTCGACAGGCATCGGCCCCGGGACACCTACAGGTGCTGTTGGGAACGCCGGTGTTCCCAGGGGGCGGCAGAGGGCAGCCACATTAAACGGGAGGGCCTGACCGTGTACGCCGATTGCCCGGCCGTTCCCCCGGCCGGGCTAACGGCGGCGCCCCTGGTGGGCCGTGCGGCTACCAGTCACCGCGTGAGCCGACTGACGACATGAACTTCCTTACGACGAAGACGAGTCCGCCGACGAGGGCAACGAAGACCAGCAGCTTGAAGAGCAGCCCGATCACGAACCCGACGACGTTCGCGATGAGTCCACCGAACACGAGCAGCGCGATCACAGGGATCGCCACCCACTTCACCCACCACGGCATCCCCGTGAGCATCTCCCGCACAGCCATCGTCCCTACCTCGTTTCTCCGGTTTGCCTGCCTTCGATGCTAGGCGGGCGGGAGCGTGGAACGGGGCCCGCGAGCCCTTGAACTCCCCTGACCGAACCCCTAGGGACCGGCAGGGTCGGCCGTCAGCTCTCAGGCGGAGAGAAGACCACCATGACCCGCAGGTCCTCGCTGATGTGGTGGAACTTGTGCGGGACCCCCGCCGGCACGTAGACGACGCTTCCGCGCCCCACCTGCGTGGTCTCCATGCCCACGGTGATCGCCGCGCGGCCGCTGACCACGAAGTAGACCTCGTCCTGTTTGTGGGGCAGCTGGGGGTCGATCTCACCGGCGTCGAGCGCGTACAGGCCGACCGACATGTTCCGTTCCCGCAGGAATTGCAGGTATGCCCCGTCGTTCGCGGCGCGCTCCGCCTCGAGTTCGTCCAGCCGGAATGCCTTCATGCCTGTCCCGCCCCTGCACTCGGTCCGATCACGTCTGCCACGATCAGACACATGATGAATTTCCTAGTCAAGACGATCGCGAACGCCGGTGCCCTCTGGGTGGCCGTGTGGTTGCTGCAGGACATAACACTGACCGGTGACAGCACCGGCAAGAAGGCCTGGACCCTGGTCCTGGTCGCCCTTCTCTTCGGCCTGGTGAACTTCGTCGTCAAGCCCGTGGTGAAGCTGCTGACCCTGCCGTTGTTCATCCTCACCCTCGGTCTGATCACCCTGGTGATCAACGCCCTGATGCTGCTCCTCACCTCGTGGCTCGCCGACAAGCTGGACCTCGGGTTCCACGTCGACGGCTTCTGGACGGCGGTGCTCGGCGGCCTGATCATCTCCGTCGTCTCCTGGGCGCTGAACCTCGCCCTGCCCGACAAGGACTGACCGGCGCATGAACTCCCCTTATCGCGTCTGCTTCGTCTGCACGGGCAACATCTGCCGGTCGCCGATGGCCGAGGCGGTCTTCCGCGCCTTCGTCGAGCACGCCGGGCTCGGCCCCGTCGTGCGTGTCGACAGCGCCGGCACCGGTGGGTGGCACGAGGGGGACGGCGCCGACCCGCGTACCGTCTCGGTCCTGGAGGCGAACGGCTACCCCTCGAACCACTCCGCCCGGCAGTTCCGGGC
>NZ_JBSGZJ010000007.1:0-32386 GCF_053610925.1 Streptomyces sp. NPDC054847
TCGTAACAAACTGCGCCAAAAACCACTGCCCGCGGCCCTCCCTTTACCCCACTAGTATCCTTGCCGCCGCTTGTTTCATTTCCAGGGGCCCACACGGCCGTCCGGACCCGGTGCCGGGGACGGCCGGCGCCGGGCCGGTCAGAAGTGGACGCGCCGGTTCTCCGGCGTCACCCGGTACCGGATGTCCCACAGGCTGCGCCGCACGTACGTGCGCTGCAGCCACCGGTCCCGCCCGTCGTGACGTGCGCCGAACCGCGACCTCGCGTGCACGCCCTTGCGGTTGTTGACCAGGAGCGCCTGGCCCGGCTCCAGCCGCACGGCGTGCGCCACCTCGCGGCACGTCTCCTGGAGCCCCTCGAAAGCGGCTGCCGCCTCCCCGCTCAGCGGGCGCACGCCGTTGGCCGACACGGCGATCTCCGGGAAGTCCTCGGCACCGCTGATGATCGGGACCGGATCGGACAGCACCTCCGCCCCGCCCGCGGCACTGCGGGTGTAACTGCCCGGCGCGTTGAGCCGGAACAGCGGACTGCGCAGCAGGCGGAGCCGGTCGACCGGCAGCCGGCCGCAGATGTCGCGGGCGTCGGCGTAATAGGTGACCGCGGCGCCGAAGGGGTCGCCACGCAGGCAGTTGAGCACCAGGAAGTCAGGATTGGCTACGTCGTACCGGCCCGTCGGGTCGTAGGTGATGTCGCTGTGGAAGTTCAGGAAGACCGCCGAGCTCTGGTTGGTCTGGGTCCGCTCGCCGCCGGGCACCGGCACGATGTCGTGGATCAGCCGGCCGTCCTTCTCGGTGAGCACCCCCAGGGGTTCACCGAGCAGTCCCGTCAGCCCCAGCAGCACCCCCTCGGAGACGAAGCCGCGTTTGGCCCGGCTCGGCCCGCCGTCGTCGGGTGTCGGTGGCAGCACGTCGTCGACGGGGAGGTTCCGCACCAGGGCGACACCGGCCGTGTCGATGTGCCGGCCGAAGTCCATGACGGCCTGGAGCAGTTCGGTGGGCAGCGCCGCGAAGACCTGGTGGCATCGCGCGGTGGCCCGGTCGAAGTCCTCACTCGGATCGGGCAGCCGGGAGAGGCCGCTGTGGAGCGTGTCCCGCACCGCGTCGGGGAGCACCAGGTCCAGACGGGTCGCGGCGCCGGGCCCCTCGGGCCCGCCGTACCGGCCGGGGGGCTCCCCGTGGACCGGAAATGCCGTCACCACGTCCTCACACCCCTGCCAGCGCGACCGCGTCCCTCGGCTGCGGGAAGTCCATCCCGTCGTGCAGCCGCTGCGCCAGGTGGAGCGCGTCCTCGCCGCTGTCTGCGAGGTGCATCGTGACCTTGCTGCCCCGCACCTCGGCGACGGGCACGCCCATCTGCCGGCCCGGCTCGACCCCGGCCCTGCGCTGGACGGCCTCCACGTCGACGTAGCCGCCGACCACCGCGACCCCGGGCCGTCCCGTGAGCCGCACCGTGTCGATGCCGGCGCCGTGGAAAGCGTTGTGCGCCGCGTCGGCATGGGCGTCGTCGGGATATCCGAGCACCACGGAACGCTGGTTGAAGACCACCGCGGACATCTGGGTGCCCTCCGCGCTGATGGTCGTCCCGGCGGAGAACGGGGCGCGGTTGTAGCGGAGCACGATCTCGATACGGTGCCGCAGCGCGAGCTGCACGGCGCGGCGGTGCAGGACCTTGGCCCCGTACAGCGACATCAGGGCCGCCATGTTGTACGAGACCCGGGGCAGGATGCGGGCTCCGGCGATCAGATGCGGATCGGAGGTGTAGATGCCGTCGACGTCCGAATGGATCTCGCAGGCGGTGCTGCCGACGGCACGGGCGACCGCCAGGGCCGACAGGTCGGAGCTGTTCTTGCCGAGCCAGGTCGGCCGTCCTTCCGCGTCGACGGCCTGTCCCCCGGGCACCACGACGACCTCGTGCTCCGACATCGCCCGGCGCAGCGGCGCGGGATCGGTCCTGACGACGCGCGCCCACAGGAAGGAGTTGTCGGTGGTCAGACCGAGCTGGTGGCCGGCGAGCACCGTGGCCGTGCGGCCCCTGCGGTGCAGCGCGGCGGCCAGCAGATGGGCGCTGACGAGATCGCCGGTCGCCAGCATCCCGGCGGACGTGGCGTCCTCGGGCCGCGGGTTGACCTCGTGCAGCCGGCCCCGCAGCCCCTCGGTCTCGCCCTGCATCGCACTGACCACGACGGCCATCGGGCGCCCCCCGCTGCGGAGGCGTGCCTCGAGCCCGGCAGCGAGCTCGTCGTAGGCGGCGTGGGTACGGAAGGTGGAGCCGCCGAATTTCAGTACCACCGGGCCGTTCAACGGATGCCTCCCGCCATGAATCCGTGCCGGAGGACGTACTCGGCCACCTGGATGGCGTTGAGCGCGGCGCCGACGCGGAGGTTGTCCGAGACCAGCCAGAGCCAGAAGCCGCGCGGGTTGTCCGGGGTCACCCGGATCCTGCCGACGTGCACATGATCGGGGTGCCCGGCCCGCAGCGGGGTCGGGAAGGCCGCCGGATTCTCCGCGTCGTGCACGGTCACCTCCGGCAGCCCGGCGAGCAGGGCGACGAGCTCCGCCCGGTCGACCGGAGCACCCGCCTCCACCCAGACCGCTTCGGAGTGGGAGTTGACCACCGGTACGCGTACGCAGGTGGCGGTGAGGTCCAGATGGGGCCGGTCGAGGATCTTCCGCGACTCCTGGAGCATCTTCTGCTCCTCCAGGGTGAACCCGGTGTCCAGGAGCCGGTCGATGGAAGGGACCACGTTGAAGGCGAGCGGCGGCTTGAACCGCTCGGCGGGCAGCTCGGCGTCCGGGTCGCGCAGCGCCAGCTCGGTGCCCTCCAGCAGTTCCTCGATGCCTTGATGGCCCTGGCCGGAGGCGGCCTGGTAGGTGCTCGCCACCACCTGGCGGATGCCCCAGCGGCGTTCGACGGGCTGCAGCACACGCACCAGCGGGATCGTGGAGCAGTTGGGGTTGGCGACGATGCCGCTGTCGGGGCGCCGCTCCAGCACGTGGGCGTTGACCTGCGGGACCACCAGCGGGGTGTCCGGGTCCATGCGGAAGGCGTTGGTGTTGTCGATCACGAGCGTGCCCTTGGCCGCGGCGACGGGCACCCATTCGGTGCTGATCGGAGTGCCCGCGGAGAAGAAGGCGATATCGGCCCGGCCGAAGTCGAAGTCCTCCAGGTCCTGGACTGCGTACGGCCGGCCGTCCACCATGAGCTCCCGGCCGGCGCTGCGGGCCGAGGCCACCAGATGCATCTCGCGGTAGGGCAGCGACCTCTCCTCGATCAGCTCGATGAGGGTGTTGCCCACCACTCCGGTCGCACCGACGATGGCGATGCGCGGGGCTGCTGGGTCGGTGACGAGCGTCATCAGACTTCTCCGATCTGTACGGGTCCGGCTGCGGGTGCCAGAGCTGCTCGTACGGCTTCCAGGACGGGACCTGTGGGGCCGCACACCCGTGACGGCGGCGTCATCGACGCACCGCCTCGGCCTTCGGCGGGGCGGTGGGCGCGGGCTTCCCGGCCGTCCGGCGGCGTCCGCCGGGCAGCAGGGGCAGCCGGCCGAGGTTCACTGCGAGAGCCGCCGCGGCGATCAGCGCGACGCCGAGGGCCTGGAGGGCATCGATGCGATGTCCGTAGACGGTGAAGTCCACGAGGATGGCCACCGCCGGGTACACGAAGGACAGCACCGCGATCCGGTCGGTGGCCAGCTTCTGGTACGAGGAGTACAGAAGGATGTACATCACACAGGTGTGGATCACTCCGAGGCCCACGAGCCAGCCCCAGCGGGCGTCGAGACCGGCGGTGTCGCCGAGCCGGGTGAACGGCAGCAACAGCGGAATGCCGACCAGCACCTGCACGAGAGCGGTGACTTCGGGGCGCAGCGTGGTCAGCCGCTTGGCGATGACCGTGGCGAAGGCGTAGAAGAGCGCCGCCACCAGAGCCTCGCCGACGCCCAGCAGATAACCGTCGCTGCCGCCGAGGTCGGCGCCCGGCAGATCCGCCACCAGCACCACACCGGCGAAGGCGGCGAGGATCCAGCCGGCCCGGTACCGGTCGAGCCGCTCCTTGAAGAGGATCACCCCCAGCAGCACCACGTAGAAGGGCTGGGTGTGGTAGACGACGGTGGCCACGGATATCGACGTACGGCTGTACGCGTCGAACAGCAGCACCCAGTTGAAGACGATGAACACGCCGCCGAGGGCGGCGAGCGCGAGGGTGCCCCGGGCCAGCCGGGTGTTCTTCAGATAGCCGCGGAACAGGCAGTACGCGGCCAGGGCCAGGGCGCCGAAGAGGCACCGGAAGAACACCACGTTGAAGGAGGAGGCGCCGGACTCCAGGACGAACACACCCAGGGTCCCCGACAGCCCCATGGCCGCGATGAGCTGGACGGCGCCTCTGCGCTGCCGGTCGGCCGGTACGGCCTCGTTGGTCATACGCCTCGACTCCCTCTCGGTGACGTTCGGATCGGTGCGGGCGGATCGGTACGTTCGGATCGGTGCGGGCGGATCGGTGCGGTCAGGCGGAGATCCGTGCGGGCGGGGTCAGTGCAGCGGAACGGCGTAGTGCAGGCCGCCCGCGGTCCACAGCTCGTTCACCCCCCGGGGCACGTCGAGGCCCGAAGCGGCGCCCAGGTTCCGTTCGTAGACGTCCGCGTACGTACCGACCGCGGACAGGACCCTGTCGGCCCACTTCTCGTCCAGCCCCGCCGACGGCCCGTGGGGGCCCGCCAGCCGGGCCGCGTCCTCGGGGCCCTCGTGCTCGGCGGCCACCAGCAACTGGAGCACCCACCGGACCAGCCGGAACCAGTGCGGATCGGCCTCGTGGACCGCCGCCGCCATGGGCTCGCGGGAGATCGACACCGGAAGGATCCGGTGGTCCTGCGGCCGCGGCAGGCACGCCCTGGCGCCGGCCAGCGCCGTGCGGTCCAGGACATAGGCGGCGCAGTCGCCGCTCGCGTAGGCGGCCAGCGCGTCGGCCGGGTCGTCGAAGCCGACGGGCTCGACGTCAAGGCCCCTCGGGCCGTACCACGACTCGAGATTGACCACGGTGGTGCAGCCGTTGTGGACGGCGAGACGCCGGCCGGCGAGGTCCGCCGGATCGCCGGCGCCGTCGGCCGCACGCACGAGGAACCCCTCGCCGTCGTAGCAGGTGATGCCGGCGAAGAGCACCGCGCCCGCCGCCTCACGGCCCATCGTCCAGGTCAGGTTGCACACCGTGAGATCCGCCCGGCCCGACTCCAGGGTGCGCAGCCGGTCGGTGGCGCGTACCGGGACCCAGTCGACCGCATCCGCGTCCCCGAGGGCGGCCGCGGCCACGGCGCGGGCGATGTCGGTGTCGAGCCCCGTCCACAGCCCGGCGGGCGTCCGCAGCGACAGACCGCGGACGCCCTGGGACACGGCGACGCGCACGGCCCCGCGGACCTTGGCGGCCCGGAGCGTGGCGGTGGTGGCCGGGCGGCTCATGACAGGCTCCCGAGCGGTTCGCGTTCCGGCCGGTCGTAGCGGCGCCGGTTGAAGGTGAGCAGTTCGGTGAGGCGCCGCGCGGTGAGGGGACCGCTCTCCCGGACGGCCGTCACGGGCATGCCGCCCGCGTCGCTCCAACTGAGCGCCGACCGGGCGTCGATGGTGGCCCGTGCGCGGTTGGCGTTGTCGGGGTGCAGGCAGAACGGCACGTCGAGGATGCCCCGGGCGAAGGCTGCGACCAGGCACCGGCCGATGCTGCCGCCGAGTTCGAGGGTGGCGTCGACGAGGGCCCTCGCCTCTTCGTACAGGCCCGTGGAGGTGGGTGCGGGGCCGCCGTTGACGTCGGTGGCGTCGGCCACCGAGCGGGCGAACGCGATCGCCGCCGCGTTCTCCTCGATCGTGGGAATGCGGTGCGCCTCGGCCGGGGTCTTGACGATCAGCCGGTCGGCGCCGCCCTGCACGGCGAGCGGGACGCTCTGCGCGAGCAGCCGGCGGCTGCCGTCGCCGGTGCGGGGGAAGACGCCCATGAAGGTGTAGAGGACGATGTGGTGGTCGTCGCCGGCCAGCCGCTCGTCGGCGAGACGCCGTAACGCGGCGAGGGCCTCCCGGTCCTGTCCCGGGTGGATCTGCTGGGCGTAGCTGAGCGACACGCCCGTCAGCCCGTGCTCCTGGAAGAACATCGCTTCCAGCACTCCGAGGGCGACCAGCAGCGACGGCGGGCACAACTGGCCCAGCATGCAGCCGCCGAACGTCTCCATGTGCATCGGTACGGGCTGCGCCGCGAGCAGTTCGCAGCCGGCGCTCCACTCGCGTACCGCCTGCCCGAGGGGAACCCGGCTGTAGGGCAGGCAGTACGAGACGGGCCCGCCCTCCGTGGCGTCGGCGCCGGCCCGGACCATGGCGTCGAGCACGCGTAACGGGCGGGGGGTGCCGTGCCGGACCTGGACCGGGAAGCCGGGTGAGGACGTCTCCTCCAGCAGCGCCCGCACCGCGGGCACTCCGTGGGCGATGAGCGGGAAGCCGTTGAGGCTCTCGGGGTGCTCGCGCAGGGCGCGGCGCGCGGCGGTGAAGTCGTGGCAGCGGGTGTAGCTGTCCAGTGTGATGGTGCCGGCCGTGAAGGGGCCGGCGTCCCGCACGGCGCGCAGCCCTGCGCGCATGCGGTCGAGTTCACCGAAGCCCATGCGGGCCTGGATGACGAGATGTCCCGTGCGGCGGGCGTCGCGCACCATGCCGGTGAACCGGTCGGTCTCCATCACGCCGCTCCCGCCGGGACGGCGAGCCGCGGTGCGGGGAAGGCCGTCACGGGGGCGGCGCCGGGACGGGTCACCGCGTGACCGGCGGCGGGGGCGGGACGGCGCAGGGCGGCGAGGGCGCCGAGGAAGTCGTCGAAGCGCGCCAGGGCCGCGTCGGGGCCGCCTTCGTCCGCGTCGTCGAACACCGCGTCGTAACCGGCGGCGGTCAGCTGCGCGGTGACCTCCGCGTGGTCGCGGTCGTCCACACCGAGCTTCCCGCCGATGACGACGGGCAGGGCGGCGAGTTCGGACGTGGCGCGCAGGGCACGGACGAGGCGCAGCCCGTCCAGCCGGCCGTGCCCGTTGACGCTGCTGATGACGAGGAGGTCCGGCCGGCGGCTGCGGCATGCGCCGATGATCGTCGCGTCGGGCGTCACATTGCCCAGATTCGAGACGTCATGGCCGCGTTCCTCCAGCAGCAGCTGAAGGAAGACCAGGTTCCAAAGATGGGCGTCGGAGGACAGACCGGAAACGACGACTCTCAGTCTCGGAGCAGAAGCTGTGCCGTTCATTCGTTCCCCCGGGGAGAAAAGGAGTTACGTCATGGAAACTATCCATGGGCCGGCGCCGCCCGGTCCAGCGGCATCGGTCGGCATTCCTGATCGGACGGATCAGGAATTCCTATCCCTCGGCGTCCGGCTCCCGGCCGTCATCCGCAAGGCCAAGTCGGGCCGCCGCCAGGCCCAGTTGGAACCGGGTCTCCACCTGGAGCTTCTCGCACATTCCGGCCAGGTACCGGCTCAGCGTGCGGGTCGAGATACCCAGTCTTCGTGACATGAACTCGTCGGATCTTCCCCGTTCCAGATGGCGCAGAATTTCCAGTTCCACGTCTTCGAAGACCGCGTCGTCGTGACTTCCGCCGCCGACCGGTCTGGCGTGTTCCCAGATGTGGTCGAAAATCAACGACAGAAAGCCGACCGCCACCGGATCGCGGAGCAGCGCGGCACCACCCGAAGCCGTGGACACGAACGCGAAGGCGTCGTCGAGCAGAATCATCCTCCCGGGTATCACGGCGGCGGTGCGCACCTGTGCCCCGAGTTCGCCGAGGCGCCTGACGTGTTGCAGTGCCTCGTACTGCCGGCGAGCGGTGTGCGGCACCACCGTCCGGTACCGCACACCGCGGTCGAGGAGTCCGCGGTCCAGATCCAGGGCGGCGCGCAGCGTCTCGGGACTGCCCAGTGTGGGGTGGGCCGTCAGCACGCTGTGCCGCACCTGGGCGGACAGATCGGTGAGGCGGTGCCGTACGGCGTCCCCGTCGGCGAACAGCTCGGTGGTGGTGCCGTCGAGCTCCTGCCGCCGGTGCGCCTCGTACGCCGAGCCCAGCGGCGCCAGTTCACGGCGGGTGGTGTCGATCAGCCGCACCAGCTCGTGCACCCGCGTGTGGCAGGCGGCGGTCAGCGCTGCCGCGGCGACGGCCGGGGAGAGGGCCTCGTGGCGGCCGGGGCCGTCGGGCCGGAGCAGCCGGCGGGCCGTCAGTCTCTTCACGGACTCGGCAACCTGCTCGCCGGAGAGCCCGAGCCGCCGGGCGCCCTCCTCCGCGTCGGGGGACGTCTCGAGCAACTGCCGGTAGACGTCGATGTCCTGGGCGGTGAGCTCGTCCGACGGCATGGCTGCTCCCCGTTCCGGCGTGGGCTTCCCTTCTTCCGGTGTGCCGCTCACAGCGCGAAGTGACGCCCGAGGAAGTCCGTCGCGATGTCTCCTCCGCGGAATTCGGGGTGGCGGAGGATCTCCTGGTGCATCGGCACGGTGGTGTGCACACCGGGTCCGCGGACGTCGAACTCCGACAGCGCGCGCAGGGCGCGGTCGATACAGGTGTCGCGGTCCGGGCCCCACACGATGAGCTTCCCGATCATGGAGTCGTAGTAGGGACTCACCCGCGACCCGGCCACGTAGTCCGTGTCGACACGGACCCACGGGCCGCCCGGGACCCGGTACTCCTCCAGCAGACCCGGGGTCGGGACGAATCCCCGTGCGGGGTCCTCGGCGTTGATACGGCACTCGATGGCGTGACCGCGGATCTCGATGTCCTCCTGCTTGAAGGACAGCGGGCTGCCGGACGCCACACGCAGCTGCTCGGACACCAGGTCGACGCCGGTGACGAGTTCGGTGACCGGATGCTCGACCTGGATACGGGCGTTCATCTCCATGAACCAGAACGCCTCTTCCCCGGCCTCCAGCAGGAACTCCACGGTGCCGGCGCCCCGGTAGCCCACCGCACGGGCGCCCGCCACGGCCGCCTCGCCCAGCCGGCTCCGCAGCTCGGGAGAGACCATCGCGGAGGGCGACTCCTCGATGAGCTTCTGGTGCCTGCGCTGCACCGAGCAGTCGCGTTCGCCGAGGTGGACCGCTCCGCCGAAGTCGTCGCAGACCACCTGGACCTCGATGTGCCGGGTCTTTTGCAGGTAGCGCTCCATGTAGACGGCGCTGTTCTTGAAGACGGCCTGGGCGCTCGCCCGGGTGGCGGTGTAGGCGTCCCGCAGGTCCTTGGGGTCCTGCACGACGGTGATGCCGCGTCCTCCGCCGCCGGCCACCGCCTTGATGATGACCGGATAGCCGATCTCCGCCGCGACGGCCACGGCCGCGTCCACCGAGTCGACCGGCTCGACCGTGCCCGGCAGCAGCGGAAGGCCGGCCGAGGTCATCAGCCGTCGCGCGGTCGCCTTGTCGCCGACGTTCTCCATCACGTCCGGCGGCGGCCCGATGAACGTGATGCCGTCGTCGGCGCAGATCTCGGCGAAGTACGGGTCCTCGGAGAGGAACCCGTATCCGGGGTGGATGGCCTCCGCGCCGGTACGGACGGCCGCGCCGATGATGTTGGGGATGTTGAGGTAGCTGCGGGCGGGGGCGCCCGGGCCGATGTGGACGGCCTCGTCCGCGGCCTTGACGAACTGGGCGTCGGCATCGGGCGTGGAGTAGACCGCCACCGTACGCACGCCCAGATCGCGACAGGAGCGGATGATCCGCAGCGCGATCTCACCGCGGTTGGCGATGAGCACCTTGTCGAACACGTCTCGGTCCTCCCGTGTGTGTGGCGCCGGCGGGTCAGTCGACCGGGACGAGATCGATGAGCGGCTGCGCGTACTCGACCACCTCGCCGTCCCGGGCGTGGATGGCGTGCACCCGGCCGCGGACGTCGGCGGTGATGGAGTTGAGCAGCTTCATGGCCTCGACGACGGCCAGTTGCGTGCCGGGTTCGACGATGTCGCCGACCTTGACGAACGGCTCCGCTCCGGGTGACGGCGCCTGGTAGTAGGTGCCGACCAGCGGCGCGGTGACCTGGACGAGGCCGGCGGGCGCCGCGTCCTCGGCGGGCGCGGCGGCGGTCGGCACGGCGGGGGCCGGCGCGGCGGCCGCCGGGGGGGCGGGAAGCACTGCGACGGCGGCGGCAGCGGCCGGGGCCGTCTCCCACTCGACGTCGACGCTGATCCCGCCGGCCCGCAGCGTGATCCGGCGCAGGGTGCCCGGCAGTTCACCGGCCAGCAGCCGGGTCTGTGCCCTGAGCTCTTCGACCGTCATCGTGGCGGCGGCGGTCGGCGCCTCGGACGCCTCAGTGGTCATCACGCTTCTCCCAGTCGACGATGGGCTGACGTTCGGGGTGCCCGAACCGGTCGAAACGCTCCCGGCGCAGCTCGACGAGCCGGTCCCCCGGAAGGTCGAGCAGCGGACCGAGGGTCCGCACCAGAGCGGTCTTCACATTGAGTGCCGTCGGGTACGGCGCCGTGTGCGCCCCGTCCGGCGGTTCGGGCACGATCGCGTCGACCACGCCGAGGCGCAGCAGGTCGGCCGCGGTCAGCCGGAGCGCGTCGGCCGCCTGGCCGGCGCGCTCCGCGGTGCCGAACAGGATCGTGGAACAGCCCTCCGGGCTGATCACCGAGTAGTACGCGTTCTCCAGCATCAGCACCGAGTTGGCGACGCCCAGCGCCAGTGCGCCGCCGCTGCCGCCCTCGCCGGTGATCACCGAGACCACCGGGACGCGCAGCCGGGAGAGCTCCAGGATGCATTCGGCAATGGCGAGGCTCTGCCCCCGTTCCTCCGCGCCGATGCCGGGGAAGGCGCCCGGGGTGTCGACGAACGCGACGACGGGCAGGCCGAAGCGGTCCGCCAGCCGCATCAGCCGCAGCGCCTTGCGATAGCCCTCGGGATTGGGCATACCGAAGTTGCTGCGGACCAGCGCCGCGGTGTCATGGCCCTTCTGGTGGCCGAGCACGACGACGCTCCGGCCGCCGAGCCGGGCGACGCCGCCCGTCAGCGCCTGGTCGTCGCCGTGGACCCGGTCGCCGTGCAGGCTCACGAAGTCGTCGAAGACGTAGCCGATGTACTCCTGCGTGGTGGGACGTCCGATGTTGCGGGCCAGCGCGACGGTGTCGCGCGTGCCACGAACGGCCGGGGGCGGTGCGGTGAGCGGCTCCGCGCCGTTCGCCTCGGGCAGTTCGGGCACGGAGGGCCCGAGCAGGGTCAGCAGCCGGGCGAGGTGTTCGCGCTGGTTCTCCCGGGGGACGACCGCGTCGATCATGCCGTGCTCCAGCAGGAACTCGGCGCTCTGGAAGCCGGTGGGCAGTTCCTGGCGGATCGTGTTGCGGATGACCTGGGGGCCGGCGAAGCCGATCAGGCTGCCCGGTTCGGCGAGGATGACGTCGCCGAGCATGGCGAAGGAGGCGCTGACGCCGCCGAAGGTCGGATCGGTGTTGAGGTTGATCACCGGCAGCCGGGCCTCGCGCAGCCGGGCGACCCACTGGGCCGTCTTGGCCATCTGCATCAGTGACAGGGCGCCCTCCTGCATCCGGGCGCCGCCCGAGGCGGCGATCAGCAGCAGGGGCAGCCTCCGGGACAGTGCGTGGCGGGCGGCGTCGGCGATGCCCTCGCCGACGACGGCGCCCATGCTGCCGCCCATGAAGCTGAAGTCGATGGCGGCCACGACCAGCCGGCGGCCCTCGATCGTCAGCTCACCGGCGACCAGGGCGTCATGGCGGCCGGTCCTGGCCTGCGCGTCGCGCAGCCGGTCGGGGTAGGGCTTGCTGTCCGTGAACTCCAGCAGGTCACGGGGACGGTAGTCGTCGGGGAACGGCCGGAAGCTGTCGGCGTCGGCGAGCTGCTCGATCCGGGTGTGCGGGGGGATGCGGAAGTGGAACTGGCACTCCGGACAGACCTTCCGGTTGCGGTCCAGCCGTTTGACGTAGACGAAGGCGCCGCACGCCCCGCATCTGCGCCACTGCACCTCCTGGTCGGCCCTCACCGGGCCCTGTTGCGGGCTCACGGCCGATCACGCCCGCTCCGGGCCGGTGCTGCCCGGGACCGGCGGCCGGACGCGCTGCGGGACGGACTCGGTGGCGGCGGCGATCCCGAAGACGGGGATGTTCCGGTAGACGGTGTGCATACGCGCCGGATCGACGATGTACGCCTCATGGAAGATGCCCACGGCGCCGTCGTTGCGCACCGCCCGGTTGAACCAGGCCCACATGGAGCGGTGCTTGCCCTCCGTGTTGTGCGAGTAGCGCATCAGATCGTCCATGCTTCGCCAGTATTGGAGCATGATCACGGTCCGGTTGAACCAGGCCCGCGAGTAGAGGAAGCCGTGGTCCTTGTTCTTCTTCAGCTCGATCAGCATGGGGATCATCGAGGCGATGACGGGCAGCCAGCGGTGCACCATCCAGAACTTGTTGATGCGGGTGCCGATCAGCAGCACCACGGTGCCCTCGGGCGGCGCGGCTATGCGTGGCTCGGTGACGACCTTGAGGTCCATCGGGAGCTCCTCTCAGAACGGGTAGGCGCGGGCGGGGCTGCTGGTGGTGAGGGTGTGCCAGCGGGTGAACGCGTCGAGTGCGGCCCGGCCGCCGAATCCGGAGGCGTTGCCGGAGGCCCCGATGCCGCCGAACGGCAGCGCCGGGTCGTGGTTGACGGTCTGGTCGCCGACATGGACGACGCCGCAGCGCAGGCGGGGTGCGAGGGCCCGCCCCCGGTCGGCGTCGGAGGTGTACACGGCGGCGGTGAGCCCGTAGTCGGAGGTGTTGGCGAGCGCGACCGCCTCGTCGTCGTCGGCGAAGGCCGTGATCGTGGCGACCGGCCCGAAGACCTCTTTGTGGAAGACGGCCATCTTCGGCGTGACGTCGGCCAGCACCGTCGGGGGGAAGAACGGGCCCTGCATCCGTCCGCCGGTGACCAGTCGGGCCCCCTGGGCGACGGCTTCCTCGACGGCGGCCGCGATCCGGGTGAGCGCCCCGTGTTCGATGACGGGCCCGATCTGGGCGTCCGTGCGGTAGGGGTCGCCGATGCGCAGCGCGGCGGCACGGCGGGCGAGGGTCTCGGTGTAGGCCTCCACCACGTCCTGGTGGACCAGGTGTCGGCGGGCCGCCATACAGATCTGACCCTGGTGCAGGAACGAGCCCCAGGAGCCGGCGGACGCCGCCTGCTCGATGTCGGCGTCCGGCAGGACGACGAAGGCGTTCTGCCCGCCGAGTTCCAGGACGACCCGCTTGAGCAGCCGGCCGGCCGTGGCGCCGATCTCGCGGCCCACCTCGGTGGAACCGGTGAACGACACCATCGCCACGTCGGGCGCCTGGACCAGGGCGGCTCCGGCGTCCGCGTCGCCGTGGACCACCTCCAGCACGCCCTCGGGCAGCCCGGCGTCGGCGAGCACCTCGGCGAAGAGGCGTCCGCCGGACAGCGGCGTGTGCGGATCCGGCTTCAGCAGCACCGTGTTGCCGAGGGCGAGCGCGGGGGCCACCGAGCGCATGCCGAGCAGCAGCGGGAAGTTCCACGGCACGATGACCCCGACGACGCCGAGCGGCACCCGACTCACCTCGGTCTCCCGTCCGGGCTCGGAACCGGGGCCGTGCGGGCTTTCGGGGCCGGTGGCGAGCGCGGCGGCGTGCCGCAGCTCGGCGGCCCCCGCGTGCACCTCGTAGAACGCCTTCCCGGTGATCGAGCCGCCCTCCCGGACCAGCAGGTCCATGGCCTCCTGGTCGCGCTCCAGCAGCAGATCGGCGGCCCGGGACAGGATCGCGGCGCGCTCGGCGGCGGGCCGCGCCGCCCAGGCGGGTGCCGCGGCGGCGGCACGGCGGGCGGCCGCGGCCACGGCGCCCGGGGTGGCGAGCGGGACGCTGCCCAGTTCCTCACCGGTGATGATCTCCCGGCTCGTCAGGAGCGCGGCTTCGGTGGCAGTGGTCACCTGCATACCTCTGTTTCTTCGTGGGAGGGACGTGCCGGACCGCCGCCGCGCGTCAGGACCGCGTGGGCGGTGACCCGGCCGGCGCCGGTGGTGACGGAGAGGGAGATGTCGCCGCGCAGAACCGTCTCCGCGAAGCGGGCCACCTCGCCCCGGAAGACCAGGGTGTAGGGGCCGTCGTCGGTGCCCAGCAGTTCGACGTCCCGCCATCGGGCGGCCACCCGCGGCGGGGCGGCGAGGGCCCGCAGCGTCGCCTGGCGCAGTGCCCACCGGACGGCGGAACCGCGCCCGGCGGGCAGCTTCACCGCCGTGACGCCGTGCCGGGCGATCAGCCTGTCGAGCGAGTCGACCGCGACGCCGTAGCTGCCGATCCGAAGGACGCTCCGCCCGTGCTCAGGCATGGGCGGCCTGCCCCTCGGCGAGCAGGTCCTCGACCATGGAGATCAGGTTTCCGACCGTCATCCGGTCGAGCATCCGGTCGAGGGTGAGCCGGCCTTCCCATTCCGCCGGGTCGAGCTGCGGCATGACGGTGCGCAGTCGGGCGAGGCCGCGGGGGCTGATGATTCCCCCGGCGTCGCAGAATTCCGCGTCGGCGACGTCGCCCTGCAGATATCGGCCGCAGCGCTCCACCGAGAGAACCACCGGCGCGCTGCATTCGATACGGAAGAAGATGTCCAGCAGATCCAGCGATTCCAGGCCGAGATCGGCGCTGAGAACGAGATCGGTGCGGTAGACGGCGGCGTCGATCCCGAGCGTGTCGATGACGATGGAACGAACGAGTTCCTTCACGTCGTAGTGAGACATGCGCATCACTCCTGTCCGGCCTGCCCGGCCTCGAAGACCCCTGCTTCGCGGCCTCTTCTCACCAGAGCCGCCGGACGGCGCGGACCGGACACGTCGGCGGGCTCCGGCGCGGCCGGGCAGCTGACGCAGCCGGCCGCCACGGGGACGCGCTCCCCCGCCTCGACGGCGGCGAGCACCCGGCGGAGACGGCGCAGGCAGCGCGTACGTATGGGGCCGACCGAGCCGACGGACATGGACAGGGCGGCGGAGATCTCCTCGTACGAGGCGGGCGGGTCGTCCAGGGCGAGGAGCAGCACACCCCGGCACTGCTCGGAGAGGGTGCCGATGGCCCGCAGCACCTCTTCCCCGCTCTGGGCCCGTAACGTGATCTGTTCCGGGCTTTCACCGTGCCCGGAAAGGCCGTCGAGTGTTTCGCTGTCGCCGACCATGACGAGACGCTTTCCCCGGGTGACGACTTTGAGGGATTCACGCCGCGCGACGGTGGCGAGCCAGTCGCCGACACGTTCGGGATCGCGAATCCGGTCCACGTTCTGCACGAGCCGGAACCAGGTGAGCTGGCGCACGTCCTCGGCGTCCACGTCGTTCATCCGGTGGCTGCGCACGACGGAGGACACGAGCCTGCCGTACCGCTCCACGATCTCGTCCCAGGACTCCTGTTCGCCGCGTGCGCATCCGGCCAGAAGTTCCGCATTCCCTTTACGGGTCATTGGAATTCCCTCGTAGCAAAACAACAGTGCCGACGGCGGGGGGTACCTCTCATGCAAGCCGCCGTCGGCCGGGGCGGGCAAGCACATCGGCCGGCAGCTAGCGGACCGGCCACAGGTGGACACCGGGGCGGCCCGTCCCGGCCGGGCGGGGTCACGGGCCGGCCTCGCGGGGAAGGAGTTCCGCCATGGCCGAGCGCAGCCTGACCGGCAGCGGACCCGTGTCCTCGCTCCCGGCACGGATGGCCACGCCGAGCGCGAACCTGTCCCACACCTGCAACACCTGCACCTGCCACAGTTCACGCTCCTGTTCGGGGATCTCGTCGTCCACGACGGCCAGGCCCCCGTCACGCAGCCGGTGCACGGAGAAGGCGTCGAACCCGCGGCACATACCCATGCCGGTGGCCTTGGTGTACGCCTCCTTCGCCACCCAGGAGTCGGCGAAGGCGTGACCGCGCTGGTCCTCCCGGTTGCGCCGGAGCACCTCGGTCTCCAGCGGGGTGAAGACCTTCGGCGCGAACTGCATCGCCTCTGAACGGGCGGGGGTGACCTCGGCGTCCACCCCGGCGGTCCGGCCGCGGACGACGATGGCCGCGATCAGTCCGTTGGTGTGGGTGATGTTGAAGTCCAGCCCCCAGGCCGTGCCCTCGACCTCCGGGCGGCCGTACCTGCCGGTGCGGAACCGCCAGGAGCCGGGCGGAACGTCCGCGTACCGCGACAGGACCTGGCGGGAGAGCAGCCTGGCGCCGAGGAACCGGCGCCGGGCGGCGGGGAACAGCAGCCGGTCGTGCCGGGCCCTTTCCTCGTCGGTGAGCAGCGCGGCACCACCGGTGGCCTCGGCGAACCGGTCGACGTCCTCCTCGGCGAGCAGCCAGACCTCGGCGGTGTCCGCGAGGGGGTCGTCTGACCGGGCCTCCGGCGGGTCGGCGAGCGGGTCGGCGAGCCGTGCCCCGATGTCCATGGGTGTTCCTCCCTTCGTGAGTTCACCGGTTGACGGGAAAGGGCCGGAAGGAGAAGAGCCGGCCTTCGCTGTGCGCCGACGACAGCGCGGCGGCGACCTCGGCGATCTCCTGCGGTCCGGTGATCCGCCGGGTCGGGTGGAACCGCTTGAGCAGCCGCTCCAGACACACCAGAAGCACCGCCGGGGACCGCAGCGCCGGGTCCATGCAGTGGCCTCCGTTGAGGTGGAGGTGCACGACGGAGGCCGCGGCGGACACGGTGGTGTACTGCTTGGCCAGGTCGTACAGCTCCGCCGAGGAGGCGGCGTCCTTGCCCAGGTCGGAGAGGAGTTTGCGGTGCTCCTCCGCGATCCGGTCCAACTCGCCGGCGATGGCGCCGGCGGCGTCGGCGGCGGCGGCGAGCTGTGCGGCGTCGCGGCCGGTTGCGGCGCCGGCGGACCAGCGCAGCTCGTCGACGGCGGAGCGCAGGGCGAGCACCGGGTCGTCGACGCCCCGGCTGAACAGCTGCTGCTCCGCGGGCCGGTAGGGCTCCATGGGGTAGGAGGGGTCGAAGAGCGGACCGGTCCTCGCCACCGCGCCGGCCACGGCCCCGGGGTCCTGGGCGGTGGCGTTGGCGAGCAGCTTCTCGAGCTGGAGGGCGATGTTCTTGAGGTTCACGACGGTGTTGCCGTCGGCGAAGTTGGAGATGGCGAAGTCCCGCAGGACCTTCTGGAAGATCCCGTGCCGGGGATGGGAGCGCAGGTAGTAGCGCGCACCCAGCACGGTACTCAGCCGTCCGAGCGTCTCCTCCAGGAAGGTGGGGACGAAGTACTTCACCACCGACGACCAGATGCTCGCCTGGTCCGGGCTCAGCTGAAGGCTGCGCACCGCTCCGGTGGTCAGCGCGTCGGTGACCAGCAGGTCCGCGAAGCTCTCCACGAGCTGGCGCTGCGAGTAGGGGACCTCGAAGACCGGCCCGCCGAAGATGGTGCGCCGGACGGCGAAGTCGAGTGTGGTGCGCAGTGCGGTGTCCACACAGCTCATCGCGATGCTGGCGATGGCGACCCGGGCCAACTGGCTGCTCTTGAGCGCCGTTTCGAGGCCCTGCCCGGCCCGCCCGACGAGGGCGGAGTCCGGTACGAAGCAGTTCCGCAGCCGCACCCCGCTCATGTCCAGCCCGCGCAGTCCGTGCAGCGGCTCGTCCGGCAGGTGTTCGAGCTGGTCGGCGGGTATGCCGGCCTTCTCGACGGCGAAGACGGAGTATCCGCCCGGGCCGCCCCGTTCCGAGGTACGGGCGAAGACCATGACGACGTCGGCGACGGTGGCGTTGCCGATCGTCCACTTCTCCCCGTCGAGCAGCCAGCCGCCCTCGGTCCTGCGGGCGGTGGTGTCGTTGGCGAGGATGTCGCTGCCGTGCCGGCGTTCCGACAGCCCCCACGCCAGCTTCCCGCCGCTCCTGATCACGTCGGCGAAGTGCTGGCGCTGCCCGGGGGTGCCGGCGATCCACACCGGCATGTAGCTGAGGCTGGTGAGGACCATGGCCGTGGCGGACGTGGGGTCCCGCCGCGCGACGAGCCGGTAGAGGTTGAAGCCGTCCTGGACGTCGACGGCCCTGCCGCCGTTCTCGGCGGGGACGATCCAGTCGTACAGCCCCCAGGAGGCGAGGTGGTCGACGAACTCGTGGGGGTACTCCTCCCGTTCGTCCAGGGCGAGGATGCGGGAGAACGGCATGGGCCCTGCCGGGTCCTCCGGATCGCCCAGGTGACGCTCGAGGTCGGCCATCAGGGCCGGCAGATCGGTCATCGCTTCTCGTCCTCCACGTCGTCCGGGCCGGCCCGGTGTGCGGTGCCGTCGCTGAGCCGTACCGGCAGGGCCGTGAACAGCCGGTGTGCGGCGTCGAGTTCGGTGATCAGTCGCTCGGCCGGGGCGGCGTCGTGGCCCGCCGAGCGGGGCTCGCGGCCGTCCACGAGCGTGGTCAGCAGACCAAGGACGGCGGTGAGCCACCCGGTGGCTCCGGGCGACGCCTCGCCGTACAGTCCGGCGCGGTCGCGGTGGAACCACCACGTCAGGGCCGCCGTCGCCGCCGCGTACAGCAGGCACAGCCGGTCGGCGAGGTCCAGCAGCTCCGGGGACGCCTTCAGCGAGCGGGCCCGGTCACGCTGGGCGGCCGCCGACTCCCTCACGACGCCGCCGAGCGCCCGGTGGACGCCCGTCACCAGAGCGGCGGCACGGGTGTCGCCCCTGCGGTCGAGTTCGGCGGCGATCGCGTCCGCGTGCCCGGCGAAACCGAGCAGGATGTCGTCCTTCGGGCGTACGCCCAGGTCGAGCGCGGCCGGTTCGACGCCGGGCAGGACGTCCGCGTCGCCGAGGGCGAAGACGGCGGTCAGCCGGCGTTCGCGGTCCGCCGCGGCGGTCCCGTCCGACCGGGCCGCCCCGCCCGGTTCCTGGTCGTAGGCGGCCGCGTACGCGGGCAGGTGCATGGCGATGGCCCGCAGGTTGCCGAGCACGCTGGTGTCGATGACCGCGACCATGGCATTGTCGCGGACCGCCTTGTCCAGGACCGCGCCCTGCCCCTCACGGAGCACCCCGCGCGCCCCCACCAGCGCACGGGACCGGGTGGCGCACGCGGCGGTGAGCCGGGTGGCCACGTGTTTGACGACCGAGGAGCAGAGGCCGAACGACCCCGGTGCGACATGGACGAGCCGCGCGGCGGCGAGCACGGTCACGTCGGTCGCGATCAGCTCGGCGGCGGCCAGGGCCAGCTCACGGGATCCGTACGGGGTGTCCGCGACGCGGTCGCCCCCCGTCCGGTGCGCACAGGCGAAGCGCAGTGCCGTACGCAGCGCCGTGTCGGCGGTGGCCAGGCAGCCCGCGGTGCTCATCAGCCGGACGATCTGCTGGGCCCGCAGCGCCCCGGCGAGGCCGCTGCCGGTGTCCCCGACGACGGCTCCGGGCGGCACGGGGAGGCCGTCGAACTCCAGGTCGGCGAAGTCGATGCCGCGCATCCCGGTGGTGGGCCGCGCCGGAAGCCGCCGTACGCGGTCGTCCGCCAGTTCCCCGGGTCCGAGCAGCAGGGCGGTGAACGCGGCGGGGCCGCGCTCGGCGGTACGGGCCACGACGACGGCCGCGTCCGCCGAAGCCCCCCGGCCGACCAGCCATTTGACCCCGGTCAGCCTGCCGTCGTCGGCCAGCCGGCAGGTGTTGGCGAGGACGTCGCTGCCCGCCTGCTCCTCGGACAGCCCGAAGGCGATGGTGCGGCCGTCCCGCAGCCATGCGGCGACCGTGCGGTGCTGCTCCGCCGTACCGGCGGCGAGGACGGTCGTCACGGCCGAGATGCTGAACATCGTGGCGGGCATGACGTTCACGTCCCGGCGGGCACAGACGCGGACCAGGACGTGGGTGTCCTCGAAGGAGCGCAGCGTGCCGCCGAGGGACCCGGGGAGATGGCAGAGGTGCAAGCCCTCCGCACGCAGCCTCCTCTCGGCCGCCGCCGGGTACGTCCCCTCGGCGTCGCGGGCCGCACCGGCCGCGAAGCCGTACGGGTTGTCCGGCAGCCACGGGTCCCCCAGCGCCGCGTCCAGCGCCTCGGCGCGGGCGAACGGCGCGGCGGCGGCCGGTCCAGGGGCCGGCGCGGTCGCCGTGCGTGCGCCTGTCACCGCCCCACCCCCACCGTGGGATCGCAGGAGGTCGAGTCCTCCGGCGACGGACGGGTCGCGAAGCCCGCGGGGAAGGCGACGCCCGCGGCCCGCAGAACGGCCAGCCGCTGGTGGAACGCCGCCCCGGCCATGATCTGCCGGGCCACGTCGGCCACCCGGCGGTGCTCGGGCGCCGCCAGATACGTGCCGCGCACCCAGGCGTTGAAGCTGCCCATCGCCGGCCCGCACCAGATCTGGAAGTCGACAGCGCGGTCGGCCTCCCCTGTCTTCGCCCACCGCGAGGCCATGCCGAGGTACCAGCGGAAGATGAGGGCCGCGCGCCGCTTGGGGTTCCCCTCGGCACGGGCGAGCTGGCCCGGGTCGCGGCGCCGGAAGTACTCGGCGGTCTCCTCCCACACGTCGTCCAGCGGCCGCCGGAAGATCTGCTCCTCGACCCGGGTGCGTACGTCCGCCGGGATCGCCTCGATCCCGTCGTACGCGCGGTACAGCTCGTACAGCTGCTTCGCGCGCATCGGGAAGAACGTGCCGCGCCGAAGCACCTGGAGCTCGACGCCCATCTCGAACATGTCGGCGGCGGGGGCCATGTCGCAGTCGGCGATGCCCGCCTGGCTGAGCATCTCCTTCACCCGTGCGGACGTTCCGGCCTCGAGGCAGGACTGGTTGACGGAACCGGTGACGATGTAGTCCGCCCCCATGGCGAAGGCGGCGGCCGCCGCCTCCGGGGTGCCGATCCCGCCCGCCGCGCCGATCCGGATACGCACGGGGCAGCCGGTCTCCTGCGCGACGGCGTCGCGCTGCCGCATGATGACGGGCAGCAGGGCGGGCAACGGCCGGCGGTCGGTGTGTCCGCCGGAGTCGGCCTCGACGGTGATGTCGTCGGCGAGCGGGACCAGCGCCGCGAGACGGGCCTGCTCCTCGGTGACCAGGCCCTCCTCGACGAGCGCCCGCACCATCGCCTCCGGAGCGGGCCTCAGGAAGAGGTCCGCGATCTCCGGCCGGGACACCTTGGCGATGATCTTGTTGGTGGCGGTGACGCCGTACGGCCCGCCCGCGGTGAGCCCGGCCACCCGGTAGCGGACCAGGTGCGGGGTGAGCCTGAGGAAGGCGGACGCCTCGACACGGCGGACCCCGTACTTGAGGAACAGGTCGACCGAGGTGCGCTCGAGCCGCTCCTCGCTGGGGCTGTGGATCAGATTGCAGGCGTACGCGAGCCCGGGGATCTCGTCGCGGAAGCGCACCAGCGCTTTCTCGACCGCCTCCGGCAGCAGGCCGGCCGCTCCGTAGGAGCCGAGGAAACCGGCCCGTGCCATGGCGATGACCATGTCGGCCGACGCGATGCCGTTGGCCATGGCGCCGCTCATGTACGCCTGGCGCACTCCGTGGTCGGCGAGGAACGCGGCGCTGCCGAGCCGTTCGGGGCCGAGGGGCGGCGCGGCGGCGACGATCTCGTGGTCACCGCCGGCGGTCACCGTGCCGCCGCTCGCGGCCCCCAGGCCGTACGGCCCGCGCAGGATGTACACGGGCTCGTCGAGCCGGGTCAGGGCCTGGTGGATCCCGGTGTCGCCGACCGCGGGCTGCCCGGGGCCGCTCCAGCGCGGCCGGTACACGTCGGTGGTCATGCTGAGTCTCCTGTAGGTCTCACGCCGGATCAGGCCTGGTCGTGGTGGATCTCGATGCCGATGCCACCCAGCTGGTAGATCCGCAGGGCGGACTTCCAGACGTTCGCGTCACCGAGCAGCTGGATCCGGCCCGGTTCGCGGCGCACCTCCTTGATGTGCACGTCGAACTCCATGTCCGGGTCGGTGCGCAGGATCTGGCCGCGGTACGTCCAGCTCGTCTCGCTGCCGGACAGCAGCGCGAAACGCGGATTGACCAGCCCGTCCGTGAGTCCGGTCTCGACCGCGTACACCTGAAGGCCCTGGAGCAGCGCCTCCACGCCGAGCGAGCCGGGCATCACCGGGTCGCGGTGGAAGTGGCAGGAGAAGTACCAGTCGTCCGGGCGGATCGTGCGGTGGCCGCGCAGATAGCCGCGGCCGTGATCGCCGCCGCCCGGCAGGACGTCGACCCACTCGACGAGATCGAGGTGGCCGCCCGCCAGCCGCGGGCCCCCGCGGGACGGCTCCCCGGCGCGGTACGCCGGCAGCTCGACCCGGCGGACCCCCGCCGGACGGTCGGGCTGCCGGTCCAGCCAGGGCAGTACGTGCTTGCCCTTGTCGAGGCCGACCTGGTTCTCCAGCGCCTTGGCGTTGAAGTATCCGAAGAGGGACTCGCCGGTGTAGAAGACCTCGCCGTCGGCGGAGAGTTCATAGCGGTAGTTCTGCAGGACGGATCCGGGCATCCGGTCGCTGGACAGCAGCGTGGAGCGGTGCTGGACGGTCTTGCCGCGCAGGTCGATGTCCTTCACCAGGGTGGCGCGGCCGTCGAGGTTGCGGATGCTGAACTGCTCGTCGGGTTCCGGGAGGGTGGCTCCCAGGTAGTAGCCGAGCAGGATGGCGGCCTGCAGACTCGACTCCATGTAGACGCAGTTGGGCATGTGAGGGTGCCCGTTGTTGCGGTAGTACCAGGCGTCGTCCGGCGAGTCGTACTCGGTGACCATGACGGCCCCGCGCTTGAGGACACCCCGGGTGCCCTCGAGCTCCATCACCCGGTCGACGAAGAGGAAGTCCCCGTTGGGGATGTACGGGGCCCTGCTGTCGGCGTAGATCTCGAACTCCGGCCCCATGGCGGTGGCCAGGTCGCCCTTCGCGGCGTGCGCCATGTGGAACTCGCTGAGCATCGCGGGCTTCCCCGTGGCGGGGCTGAGCCGGCCGAGGAAGTGCGGCACCTTGCCGCCGGCCTCCGGCCGGAACGGGGCGCCGGGCTTCTCCACCAGGCGGATACCGAGACCGCTGACGCTGATCGACGGCTTGCCGTCGCGCAGCACGACCACATCCGCCGTGATCGCGGGCCGCGGCAGCAGGGTGAGTCCGGTGATGTCGATGCGGTACTCGATGCGCTCGGTGTCCGGGGTGATCTGCCCGCGGACCTTGACCTCGGTCTGCAGACCGGGGACGGGCTGGAAACGGGCGTCGGGGAACGACAGGTGCAGGCCGAGGGAGAGGGCGTACACCTCCAGGAGCTGGACCGCGCCCTCCGCGACGAGCGAGCCGGCGAGCACCGGGTCGTCCGGGAAGTGGCTCGTGAAGTACCAGCCGTCCGGGACGAGCCGCTTCACCGCCTCGATGCGCCCGAGGCCCGCCGGGCCGCCCGAGCGGTCGAGGAGTGTGACCTCGTCGGCCATGCGGAGGCGTTCCGTGGGCAGCCTGAGCGAGGTGTTGCAGCCTGCGGGCTGGCGGTGCCCCGGCCCGAACACGTCGGCGATCCGGCCGTCGGCGAGCAGCGCCAGGTCCGCCGAGGTGAGCGAGGTGCGCTCGGTTCGGGCCAGCGGCTTGAACGAGCTCGCCCCCGAGAACGTGCCGTCACCCTTGGGCGGAACGGCCTTGCCCTGGATGATGCCGAGGGAGCTGTCGAGCTCCTCGTCGGTGAAGAACCCGGCGCAGGCGTTGTTGAGCTTGAGGATCAGCTCGCCGTCGGCGTAGCAGTCGTAGTGGAAGAAGAACAGCAGCGTGTCGCCCTGGCGCACGAACTGGTCGATCCAGATGTCGTAGCGCAGGGTCTGCCCGACGCGGGGCAGGTCGCCGACGAAGCTGAGGCTGCTGTCCAGGAGGCGATAGACGCGGTCCCCGCGGTTGGTGAAGTCGGCGCCCAGATAGCTGATCAGGAGCAGGTCGCACTGGCCCGCCTCGATGGTGACGGCCGGCGGGACCTGCCCGTCGACGGCGTACCAGGCGTCCATCGGGATGTCGTACTCGGTCCGGATGAACGAGGGCCTGAACTCACCCGGTTCGGCGTCCAGTGCGGTGACGCGGGTGGCGAAGTGGTACGGCGGCGCGGGCAGCCGGACCCGGCGGCGGTAGCCGTCGATCTCCGCGAAGCGGGGGCCGAAGACGTTGCCGATCTTGCCGGTCGCGAACTCGAGGAGATCGTGCTCGTCCCACACGACGCCCTCGGGCTTCGGCGGCCGGGGCACGGCGGGCGGTGACGCCGGCGTCGTAGGCGGGGCTGAGGGCCCGGGTGCGGTGGGCGCCGTGGACGTGGGCGGCGCGGGTGGTGACGTGGGGGTCGTGGGCAGTGCGGTGGGCCCCTCGAGTGACGGGGGCGGCCCGGGCACGGCGGGCGTCGTGCGCGCTGCGGGCGGCGCGGCGTGGCCGCCGCCGGGCGAGAGCAGCGCGACGAGTTCGTCGCGCAGCTCGTGCTGGGCCTTGAGCACCTCTCGGTGCGCCTCCAGCATGTCGCCGCGCAGGCCCCGGACGAGGACGGCGGTGGTCTCGTCGGCCGTCACCGCCCCCTTCCGCGCCGGCTGCGGGGACCCATCAGGCCGGTCAGGGCCGGCGGGCGGTACGGGCAAAGGCGCTCCGAAGATCGCCGGGCCGGGCGGCTCGACCGCCTCCGCCCGCGCCTCGGCGGGTCCGGACGGCAACACGATGGCTCCCGCCGGGATCATCGTGATGGGCTCCCGTTCCAGCACCAGGGCCGGCGCCTTCGGCTGCGCGGAGGGGCGGTTCGGCATTGCGGTGTCCCATTCCGTCGGGGTGTCTGAGCCCCTGGCGTGCGCCGGGGCGGGGATGAGGGGGCCACCGGGTCCCGGTACGGGCGCCGGTGGCGGGGCTCCGTCGCCGGAGCGCGGCGTCGCGGGAGCGTCGGCCGACTCGGCGCGTACGGCGGCAGTTTCGGCCGCCACGGTCGACGCGAGAGGCGGGGCGGCACTCGGCCCCTTCGGGCTGGTGAGCCCGGTGGGCCCGGACGATGCGAAGGCACTCGGCCTCGTCGCCACGAGCGGCGTGGCACCACCCGAACCGGCCGGCACGCTCGCCGCAGGCGAGTCGACCGCACTCGCCACCGCCTGCGCAGGCGGCTCGACCGCACTCGCCGCCACCGCCACGGGCGACCCGGCCGCACGCGGGGCCGCTGCCACAGGCGACCCGGCCGCACGTGCGGCCACCGCCGCACGCGGCAGGTGCGGTACGAGTGGGGCCGCCGCCTGCGTCACCAGGCGTGGGACCGGGGTGCCGCCCGTCGGGAAGCTGCGCACGCCCACCGCCCTGCGGGGCCTGCCGGCCGGGGCGAAGGCGCCGAGGTCCACGGGGATGCCGTGGCCCGCGAGGCGCGCGGCGAGCCGCGCGACGTCGCTCGCCCCCCGCGCCCCCCGGCGGTCGACGGAGACCGCGAGATGCGAGGTGCCGGCCAGGGTCTCCTGGATCCAGCGCGCGCAGGTGCTGCTGGGGCCGACCTCGATGAAGCAGCGGTAACCGTCGTCGTACGCACGCCGCACCAGCCGGGGGAAATCCACCGTCTCGCGCAGCGTCACCGCGATGTTCCCCGCCACGGCGTCCGCGTCGAAGTCCGTCACGGGTGCGTAGTGACGGCTGCTGTAGAGGACCAGGTCCCCGACGTCGCCCGTCGGATAGCGGTTCAGGTCCGCCAGGTCGGTCAGGACACCGTCCACCACGGGGCAGTGCATTACATGGTTCGCGGGGGAACGGGCGCTGCGGCAGTCGAGTTCGGCGATGAGCTCCCGGCACTGACCGGGGTCGCCGGCGATCACCGACTCCTGCGGGGTGTTGACGTGCGTGAGGTACACCCGGTCGTAGCGTGCGACGGCCGCCCGTACCTCCTCGGCCGGCGCGAGCACCACATGCGTCGACCAGACGTCCCCGTCCGCCACCTCGTCGCCGAGGCCCCACAGCGCGCGCACCGTGCGCTTGGGCCCGCGCAGCATGTCGTCGAAGAGCGGCGAGGCGCTGATCTTCTCGTCCCCGCGCGCGCTCTTGATCCAGCCGCCTGTCGCGAAGAGCATGCTGCTCTCGCCGAGGCTGTAGCCGAAGGCGCCGTGCACCTCGATGCCCAGCACTTCCCGCACGAGGTCGGTCGACAGCAGGGCGTAGCTGGTGCCGGCCGCCAGCATCAGCGGGATGTCCTCGACCAGTTCGCCCTCCCGCCGCATCAGCTCGCGGCGGTCCAGCGGGCCGCGCGCCCTCGGATAGAGGGCGGCGCTGCGCAGCAGTTCGGCGGGGAGTTCCGCCTGGTCCTCGAAGCGGGGCAGCAGCCCGGGGAACGCACGGAACAGCGACCGGCCCAGCCCCAGGTAGGAGTTGAAGGCGCCCGGGAAGACCAGGGCGACCTTCGCACCGGGGCCCACCGGCCGCGCGGTGAAGAAACTGCCCGACGGCGACGACCACTCGCCGCGCGACCGCCACACGCCGGGAAGGTCCTTGAGCGCCTGGTCGATCTGCCGGACGAGACCCGCCGCGTCGTCGGCGACGAATACGGCCTTGAGCGCGGCCGGCCGGTCCGCGAACACCTCGGCGCCGGCGTCCCCGTCGAGCGCCGACCGTACCTCCGCGAGCCGCCGGAGCAGGCCGTCGAAGTCGTCGGCGCCGACCGGCACGACCAGTCCCCCGCCGGACCGCGCCCAGTCGGTCGCGGCGAGTTCACCGCGGACGGTGGCGCCCGTGAGCACCAGGTGGGCGTGGCTGCCGGCCGTTCCGGTGACACTGACGGAAGCGGCACGCCGCCCGTCGCGCCGCGTCCGCAGCCAGGGACGGGAGTCGCCGGCGAGGAAGAAGGCGGAGCCGTCGAGCCGTTCGGCGCCGATCCCGTCCGGAGCCACCGGGAAGTAGGCGTGGTGCAGGCAGAGTGCCGCGCGGATGACGCCGGCGAGCCCGGAGGCGCAGCCGGTGTCGCCGACGGCGCCCCGTACCCCGGTCAGGGCGGTACGCAGCTCCCCGCCGGCCCGTGCGCCGGTCCACACCCGCGCCAGCCCTTCGACCTCTGCGGTGTCCGCGCGGCCGGCCTCGACCAGCTCGACGTCCCGCGGGGTCAGCCCGGCGGCTGCGAGGGCGTCCTCGGCGGCGCGTTCGACCAGCTCGGAGCGCACGGCGGGCGTGACGTCCGGCGCGTGGTGCACGGAGAGGGACCGGACCGTGGCGTACACGGTGCGGCCCTCGGCCACGGCGTCGGACCGGGTGACGACGACAGCCCCGGCGCCCTCGCCGAGGACGCGGATCCCGTCGCGGACGGCGCCGGGTTCGAGCAGTTCGCGGGCGAGGGTGTTCTCCGGGCCCGCTGCGAGATCGACCGCGCCGACGAGGACGGCCTCGACGGTGGGGTCGAGCAGCAGCAGCCGGGCCACGTCGAGGGCTTCGACGCCGACCGCGCTGTCGGAGGAGAGCGTGAAGGAGGGGCCGGTGAAGTTCCACAGGGAGGCGACCCGGCTGGCCATGATGTTGCCGATGTAGCTGAGGACCTCGTTGGGTTCGATGGAGTCGTGGATGCCGTCGCGTGCGGCCCGGGTGAGTTCCGCCATCTGCTGCGGCGAGGGCTCGACGCCCGCCGCCGCGCACCATTCGGTCAGCCGGCGGCCCAGCTCGTAGCGTGCGCCGTGTCCGTGCGCGCTGGGCTCCATCTCCATGCCGATGACGACACCCACGCGGCGGGGCCCGCAGGCGGCGTCGCCGCCCGGACGGGGGCGTTCGTATCCGGCGTCCCGCAGGGCCTCTTCCGCGACGCGCATCATCAGCAGCTGCTGCTGGTTGAAGTGGTCGAGGTCCTTGGGTGGTATCCGGTACGACGTGGTGTCGACCTCGAAGTCCTCGATGTACGCGCCGCGCGGGGCCGACGGGCCCGCGAGCCCGGCCTGCTCCAGAGGGCCGCCCGGCACGGTCTCGAAGCCGCGCCAGCGCTGCTCCGGCAGGTCCCGTACGGCGTCGTGCCCTTCGTAGCCGGCCCGTTCGAACTCGTCGAGCGTGCTGAAGGACCCGAAGTGGGCGCCCATGCCGATCACGGCCAGCGGCGGGACCTCGGCACCGGGTCCGGCCCCGGCCCCGGCCGGTGTTCCGTCCGGCGCAGACAGCACCACATGCGCGTTGGTGCCGCCGAAACCGAACGCCGAGACACCGGCCCGCCGGGGCGAGCCCGGAGCCGGCTCCGGCCACGGGACCGCCTCGCGCACCACTCGGTCGGCGACCGTTCCGGGAAGCGGGCGGTCGACGCCGATGGTCGGCGGGATCACGCCGTGCGACAGGGACAGGACGACCTTGAGGAGGCTGGACATGCCGGCGACGGTCAGCAGGTGGCCGACGTTGGCCTTGACGGACCCGAGGAACGGGCCTCGTCCGAAGAATTCCTCGACGCCACCGAGTTCGGTGCCGTCCCCGATCGGAGTGCCGGTGGCGTGGCATTCCACGTACTGGACGGCGGAAGGATCGACGCCGGCCTCCCCGTAGGCCAGTTCGTACGCCGCGAGCTGCCCGGTCACGTTCGGTACCAGCATGTGTTTGCCGGGCCCGTCGTTGGTGAGGGCGAGCGCGTCGATGACGGCGTGCACGCGGTCGCCGTCGCGCCTGGCGTCGGCCAGCCTCTTCACGGCGATCATCGCCGCGCCCTGGCCGGTGACGATGCCTCGGGAGCGCTCGTCGAAAGGCTGGCTGAAGCCGTCCGGCGGGTAGGCCCGCAGGTCGGAGAAGGACAGGTGGATCACGGTCGGGTCGGGTGCGCACACACCGCCGGCCAGCATGAGATCGGCACGCCCGGTCTCCAGATGGGCGCAGGCCAGCTTCAGCGCGTACAGCGCGGACGAGCAGGCCGCGTCGAGGGTGAACCTCGGCCCCTCCAGGCCCAGGGCCGCGGCCACCACCTTGGCGGGCATACCGCCCGCCCAGAGGTTGTGCGCCGCGGCCATGGGGTGGGAGCCGCGGCCGGGGCCGGCCACGGCGTCCGGCGGTACGCGCAGAGCGGCGTCCGCCAGCCCGTGGGCCACCGCGGAGTCCCACAGGTCACCGGTGAACCGGCCGGAGGCCGGGGTGGGGAACGGATAGTTCCCGAACACCACCCCGGTCCTCCGCCGGCTCGGACCGCCCGCGGTAGGGGGATGTCCCCCGTCGGCCAGTGCGTCCCCGGCCACCCGGAGCGCCCAGTGGAACGAGCGGTCCAGGCCGGCCAGGTAGTCGGACGGGAGAAGGTATCCGTTCGGTTCGAAGGCCGTGCTCTCGTCGTACTCGCCGAGGAAGCCTCCCCGGGTGCAGTAGATGCGGTGCCTGTCCTCCGGGTCGGTCTCCCGGGCCTGCGGGGAGTGCCCGAAGATCCGGTCGTTCCCGTCGGTGCGTGAGTCCACGCCGCCGATCAGGTTGCGCCAGTAGTCGTCGGGTGTCCCCGCCCCCGGGAAAAGGCAGGCCAGGCCGACGATCGCGTACTTGCCCATGGTTGGGTCAGCCTCCGAGTTGTCCGAATGTCCGCTCGGGAAAGTGGTCGGCGGTCGGGCGTCAGACCGTCACGGTCGCCGCGCCGGTCCGTTCGGCCGGCCCGAACTTCCCTTCCAGCTGCGGGTCCTCGACGACCGACACCCCCTCCATGACCTGGAGAACACGGCCCTCGCGGTCGAGCGCGGTGACGGAGCAGGTGATGCCGGCCGGTCCCGCCACGACGTTCTCCACGGCGATCAGGAACTCCTGGTCCGTGGGGAGCTCGGCAAAGTAGCGGGCGCGGGCGATCTCCATCGGCAGGCACGCCCGGTTGCGGAAGCGCCTGACCCAGACCAGCGCGGCCTGGAGCATCAGATCGGCGAGCACCGGGCTGTGGAACCGCCCGTGGTACGCACCGTGCGCCGGACGCGTGTCGCCGAGCCGTGCGCCGATCAGCAGCAGCCGCTCGTCGGCCGCGAGGATGCCGCGGATGCCCCGCAGCGTGGGCCCGTGGAAGAGGGTCCCGTCGCGGTACAGGTGGGCGGCGTCGGTCCGGTCCGCCTCCCGGGCGGCGCGGGCGAGGTCCGGCCGGTCGGCAGGACGGCCGGCGGCCGGGTCAGTGACGAGGACGCCGCCGTACGCGGGCCTGCTGCGCCCGGCGTCGTCCACCGCGGAGGCCAGCACATCGACCGAACCGGGGCGGGCGGCCTGGCCGGGCTCCATGAACAGCCGCAGCCGGCCCGCGCCTTGGGACTGCCCGCCGTTGTCGGCGAGGTGGCCGTTGCTGTCGCCGTCGCCGTCCAGGACGACGCCCTTGAAGACCTTGAACCCGCTCACCTCGGTGACCGGCTTCCCTGTGGCCGTCTCGGCGGTGTTGACCAGCGCGCCCAGCGCGGCGGTGGCGGGCAGTACCCGCCTGCCGTCGATCGCGTGGTCCGCGAGGACCGTCTCCGTCGCGATGTCCGCCAGGGTGCGGTCCACGAGCAGGGACACCTGGGGTGCCCCGTCGGCCGGCGCCGCGGACAACGGCTTCAGCGGTCCGGCGACGATGACGGTGTCATGACCGCGGGCCGCGGTGAACTGCTCGGCGAAGATCCCAGCGCCCGTCTCCACCGGAACGAGCTCCACACCGCGCGAGGCGAACATCCGGCGCAGATCGTCGGTGACCATGCCGCCGTCCCACGCACCCCAGTTGACGGAGGTGACGCGCGCGGAGGGCAGTTCGTGCTTGAGCCGCACGGCGAGCCGGTTGAGCGCTTCGTTGGCGACGGCGTAGTCCGACTGGCCACGGTTGCCGAAGAATCCGGCGACCGAGGAGAAGAAGACCAGGTGACGCAGGGCCGCCGTGCCGCGCAGCGCGTCCAGCACATTGCCCAGACCCACGATCTTGGTCCCGAGGACCCTGGCGACCTCCTCCTGCGTCTTGTCCGCGATCAGCCGGTCGGCGAGCACTCCCGCACCGTGCACGACACCGGTGACGCGTGCGGCGTACGGCGCGAGCGCACGGCTCACGGCCTCGGCGTCGGTGATGTCGACGGTGACGTACTCGACGGTGGCGCCGGTCGCGCGCAGCCTGGCCAGGTTGGCCTGGATCTCCCGGCTGCCGGTCACCTCCCGGTAGACCGCCTCGACCCCGCGAGGTGTCGGCTTCTCCCCCGTGGCGGCGATCCGCTTCGCGATGGTGCCCTTGAGAGCCGCGCCCTCCAGACCCAGCGCCCACCCGGGATCGGCAGCCGCCGCACTGCGGCCGAGGAGCAGCAGACCGGCCGGACGTGCGGCGACCAGTGCGTGCAGGCAGTCGGCGGTGATGCCTCTGGCCCCGCCCGTCACGACGAGCAGGTCCCGCGTGCTGATCTCCGGTACGGCCGTCACATGCACGGCCGGCGCCTCGGCCGACGGGACGACGGTGCGCCGTCCGTCCGCGTCGTGCGCCACATCCGCGATGCCGGTCGCCAGGTCCTGGATCTCGCCCAGGAAGCGGGCGGCGACGGTCCGGGCGTCCATGCCCGGCGCGAAGTCGACCGTACGGGCGAAGATCTCCGGGGTCTCGATCGCCAGCGTCTTCACCAGGCCGCTCACCCCGCCGAGCAGGGCCGATCCGGTGCCGCCGCCGCGGTAGCCGCTCGCGCCGTCCAGCTGGGTCACCGCCACGAAGGCCGCCCTGCCGCCGGCCGCGGCAGCGGCCTTCAGCGCGGGCTGCGTCTGCTTCGCCACCAGGACGGTGTGTCCCAGCCGCCGGGCCGCGTCGGCCCAGTCCTGACCGGCCGCCGCCGCCATCTGCACCACGAGGTCGAGACGCCCGGCCGTGACGACACGGGCCAGCTCCTCGGCCTCCCAGGTACCCAGCGACCGAACGGAGTCCGCCTCGACGGAGGTCGCGATACCGTCCGGCAGCCCGACGACCTCCACCCGCCAGCCGTCGGCACGCAGTGCGGCCACGAGAGGCTGCGTGAGCGTCGACCCGTCGTCCATGACGAGCGCGGTCCGCTGTTCGGCGTAGGCCCCGACCACGGTGGAGGGAACGGGCAGTTCCCGTATGCCGGCGAAGGTCCGGCCGACCCCGTCCGCCGCCGGGTACGTCACGACGAGCGGAGTGTCGGCACGGGGAGCGGCAACGGGAGCGGCCTCGGCGACAGACACCGCCGGGGACGCGGACGACGCCAGGAAACCGGCGACATCACCGAGCGTGCGCAGCTCACCCAGACGCTCAGGATCCACATCACCCGACACCGGGAACCGATCCTGCAACGCACCCATGATCTGAACCCGCTTGATCGAATCGATCCCCAGATCCGCCTCAAGATCCATACCCGGCTCCAACATCTCCGCCGGATAACCCGTCTTCTCCGCCACCACCTCCACCAACGCACCCAACACCGCACCATCAACAACAGGCGCAGAAACAGGAGCCGGAGCCGGAACGGACTCGACAACGGGAGCGGCCTCAACCACAGACACCGCCGGAGACGCCGACGACGCCAGGAAACCCGCGACATCACCCAACGTACGCAGCTCACCCAGACGCTCAGGATCCACATCACCCGACACCGGGAACCGATCCTGCAACGCACCCATGATCTGAACCCGCTTGATCGAATCGATC
>NZ_JBSGZJ010000007.1:32484-43749 GCF_053610925.1 Streptomyces sp. NPDC054847
ATCCATACCCGGCTCCAACATCTCCGCCGGATAACCCGTCTTCTCCGCCACCACCTCCACCAACGCACCCAACACCGCACCATCAACAACAGGCGCGGGGAGGGCGGCCGGGGCAGGCACGGCAGCCGCAGCGGGCACGGCAGCCGCGGCGGGCTCGGCAGCAGGCAAAGCCGCCGGCACGGTCGACGGCTCCACCGCCGGCGTCCCCGCCGTCGGCTCCCCCTCCCGCAGCGCCTCGATCAGCAGTCGCGTCGCCCGCTCGTGCCCTGCCGTGATCGAGCTGCTGTGCTGCTCGATCAGGCGCAGCGCGGCATTCGCGTCGGCGGCGGTGCCGGAGCGGATGGACTCCTCCAGCGAGCGGACCGTCCGGCGGACGGTCTCCAGGTGGGTGTCGAGGATCTCGGCCTGGAGGACGAGCCCTTCGCGCACGACGTCGTCCAGGCCTGTCGGCGCCTCCGCAGCCGCCGGAACCCCTCCCGCCGGGGCATCTCCCGGCGCCCCTGCCACCGGCTCGGCCAGCGCCTCCGCATAGGCGGAACGCCGGGCGTCGCTCACGTAGTTGACGCCGCGCAGGGGAATCGCCATGCCCTTGCGCGCCGGTTCGGCCGGCACCGGTGCCGTGCGGTCGTCGATGCCGGCGACCGGCAGGCCGAGGATCGTCAGCTCGAGCGCGGCACGCTTGGCGGCGATCTCGCCGTCCTTGGCGGGGCCGCCGTCGACGGCGACGGTCACGACGTCCTCGCGGCCTTCGAGGATGCGGTCCACGAGGTCCGACAGCACGCGCTTGGGGCCGAACTCGACGAAGACGCGGTAGCCGTCCGCGTACATCTCCTCGATGCGCGCAGCGAAGTCGACCGGCTGGAGCAGCTGGTCGACGAGGGTGCGGCGGTTGGCGGCGATGTCGTTCCCGTACGACGCGCCCGGCGCGTCGGCGTACACGGGGATGCGGGGCGCGGCCATGTCGGCGCGTTCGACGGCCTCGCGGAACGCGTCGGCGGCGTGGGCGACGAAGCGGGTGTGGAACGCCGCGGAGACCGGGAGCCGCTTCGCGGGGAGGGCGCCGCCGGCCTGGTCGGCCACGAGCCGGTCGATCTCGGCGGTGGGGCCGCCGACGACGATCTGGCCCGGGGCGTTGATGTTGCAGACGGTCACGTCACGGTAGTGCGCGAGCGCGGCTGTCACCGCGTCGAGTTCGCCCCGGACCGCGGCCATCGCGCCGGGGTCGTGGCCGGTGCCGGCGCGGTCCGCCGGCGGGGCCATGGCCAGTCCACGGGCACGGGCGAGCTCGGTGAAGGCGGCGTCGTCCAGGGCCCCGGCCGCCCACAGGGCGGTCAGTTCGCCGAAGGAGTGGCCGATCGCGCCGTCGGGGCTGAAGCCGAGCTCGCGGAACCAGGCGAACTGGCCTGCCGACAGCGCCCCGATCGCGGGCTGGGCGAACTGTGTCCGCCGCAGGGCCGCGTCCTGGGCCGTGCGGGTCGCGTCGTCGAAGGCGGGCGGGGGGAACACGACCCGGCCGAGGGTCTCGGTACCGTCGCTGAGCCGGTTGGCCCTGTCGTACGCGGTGAGCACGGGCGGCAGTGCGAGCGCCGCGCGACGGCCCATGCCGACGTACTGGCTGCCCTGGCCCGCGAAGACGGCCGCGGTCTTCGTTCCCGCGGGCAGCGCGGAGCGGCGGTAGGTGATCCCCTTGGGGTGCTGCCACGAGGAGGCGTCCGGCTTGGCGCGAAGCAACTGCGCCGCTGTAGCGCGCAGTTCCTCGAACTCGGCGTCCGAGCGGGCCACGATGCCGATCCGGGCGTCGCCCGACGGCATCCAGCCGACGGGGTCCGGGGCGGCGCCCTCCTCCAGGCGGCGGGCGAGCGACCCGGGGTCGGCGGCGTGCCAGATGCCGGTACGGGCGACGGGTCCGAGGACAGCGGACACGTCGGTCCCGTGCTCCTCGAGAACCATGTGGAAGTTGGTGCCGCCGAAGCCGAAGGAAGAGACCGCGGCGCGGCGCTTGTCCCGGCCGGGGTCGGCGACCCAGGGGCGGGCCTCGCCGCTGACGTAGAAGGGTGTGCTCGCCGGGTCGACGGCCTCGCTGGGCTCCTCGACGTTGATGGTGGGCGGCAGGACCTTCTGGTGCAGGGCGAGCGACAGCTTGATGAGACCGGCCGCGCCGGCGGCGGCCTTGGTGTGCCCGATCTGGGACTTGACGCTGCCGATGGCGGCGTAGCCGCGCTCGTCCTGCCCCTCCATGACGAAGGAGCCGAGCGCGGACAGTTCGGTGTGGTCGCCGACGGCGGTGCCGGTGCCGTGCGCCTCGAAGAGCTCCACGGAGCCGGGCGTGACGGCGGCGTCCTCGTAGGCCCGGCGCAGGGCGAGCTGCTGGCCCTCGGCGCGCGGGGCGTAGATGCTCTTGAAGCGGCCGTCGCTGGAGGTGCCGATGCCGCGGAGCACCGAGTAGATGCGGTCCCCGTCGCGTTCGGCGTCGGCCAGCCGCTTGAGGGCCAGCATGCCGATGCCCTCGCCGATCAGCGTCCCGTCGGCGGAGCGGTCGAAGGGCCGGATGACCTGGCTCTTGGAGAACGCCGGGGTCTTGCTGAAGCACATGTACATGAGGATCGTGTTCTCGGCGTCGCAGCCGCCGGTGATCATCATGTCGGCGCGGCCCTCGATCAGCTCGCTGACGGCGAGCTTGACCGCGGCGAGGGAGCTGGCGCAGGCAGCGTCCACGGTGCAGTTGGTGCCGCCGAGGTCGAAACGGTTGGCTATGCGTCCGGCGACGACGTTGCCCAGCATGCCGGGGAAGGAGTTCTCCTCCCAGGGGATGTACGCCTTCTTGAATCGGGCGGCGACCTCATCGGCCTGGGCCTCGCTGAGCCCGACGCTGCGCACGACCTCTTTGAGGACCGGGGTCTGCAGGCGCGCGGAGAGCGGCTGGGTGAGCGAGTTGGCGCCGGTGACGCCGAGGATGACTCCGGTGCGCGTGGGGTCGTACCAGGTGGATCCCTCGGTGCCGGCGTCGCGCAGCACGTCACGTGCGACGGTCAGCGACAGCAGCTGAAGGATGTCGGTGACCTCGAGGGTGTTCGGCGGGAGGCCGAACTCCATGGGGTTGAAGGCGATCTCCGGGAGGAACCCGCCGCGCCGGGCGTAGGTCCTGTCCTCGGCGGTGGGGTCGGGGTCGTAGTAGTCGTCGGTGTTCCAATGGCTCGACGGGACGTCCTCTATGCAGTCCTTGGCGTCCACGATGTTGCGCCAGAATTCGCGCAGGTCGCGCGACTGGGGGAACAGGCCGGCCAACCCGACGATGGCGATGGGTGTGTCGGCCAGACGTGAGTGATGCACGACGGTCCTCTCGGTCTTGTGCGCCGGGTGTGCAGGGCACGGATCACGGTGTGTTCAAGCGACGGCCGAGCCGGCCAGGAGGCCGGAGAGCACGCCGACGGCCTCGGGGTCCCGAAGCATCGTGTAGTGGTCGCCGGGGACGTCCACCTGTCGTACGGGCCGCGCGCCGAGCCCGCTCCAGCCGAGGTCGCCACTGGTGGGCAGCAGGGAGCCGGCCGGTTTGACGAGGGTCAGGGCCCGGTCGAGCGGCGCCGGTTCGTAGGGGGCGGTGCTCCGGTTGTTGCGGGAGAGACCGCCCTGGTAGGCGGCGTACAGCTTGCGCAGTCCGGCGAGCTCGGTGCCGGGCGGCAGAACCCCTTGGGCGACGGCCGCCTCGAGCACTTGGGGCAGACCGTCCTCGGGCGCGGCGAGGAGCCGGCGCTCGTCCGCGGTGAGGCCGAGGGTGAGGGGGCGGCCGCGTTTGGCGGCGAGGTACATCGTGAACCAGTCGAGCAGCATCGCCGGTTCCATGAGCTCGTCGGTCCGCTTGAAGGCGGGGACGGGGGCGATGCTGTCGAGCAGGACGAGGTCCCGCACGACCCCGCCGTTCCCGGCTGCGTCCAGTCGGGCCGCCATCTCGAAGGCGACGACGCCGCCGAACGACCAGCCGACCAGGGTGAACGGCTCTGCGACGGCGCCCGCCGCGGCGAGTTCGTCCAGGCAGCGTGCCGCCAGGTCGGTGACCGGGACGACCGGTGCCCGGGCGTCGAGGGCCGCGGCGAGGAACTCGGGCACATTGCCGAGGTCCAGGAGGTCGAAGGCGGTGTCCCCGGGGAGCCGCCCGGCGACGGCCGCCCATTCGCCGGACGCGAGCGCGCCCGGATGCACGGCGCAGACCCGGTGGGCCGCCGGGCCGTCCGGTGCGCGCAAGGTGCGCAGGACCGGACGCGGTGCGCCCGCGTCAGGCCGCGGTGGCATGGCGGGCGTTCTCCTCCGCGATGTGCTCCGACAGCGCGGCGATCGTCGGGTGGTACCAGAGCGCGGTCGCCTCGAGTTCGAAGCCGAGCCACTTCTCGAGCTCGCCGGCGAGGATCAGGGCCTCGGTGGAATCGAGGTCGAACTCGTCGAAGTAGCGGTCGACGTCGATCTCGGACGGTTCGACCTCGAGCCGGATCGCGAGCTTCTCGACCAGCCAGGACTGTGCCTCTTCAGCGGTGACACGCTGCATGGGAGTACCTCTTCTCACTTCTTGATGTCGCGGGCGATGGACTCGGCGGCCTTGAGTCCGGAGACGTATCCGGCCTCGTGGGAGCCGATCAGGTCGTGGCCGATCTTCGGGGAGTGGAAGTACGAGCCGGCGAGCTTGACCCGGCCGCCGTCGTTGACGGCGTAGATCCCGCGCTGCATGGCGCGTACGTCCAGGTCGATGACGGGGTGGGTGAAGGGCAGCTCGCGGATGACGAGTTCGTCGCGCGGGACGATCGGGGAGTCGAGCGTGACGAAGTAGTCGTTGCGCGCGGTGAAGCCCTGGAGGGAGTTCATGTAGTACGCCACCCAGGTACGGGTGCGGCCGTCGACCGTCTTGAGCCCGTAGTTCCAGCTCTGCCAGCGGGAGCGGTCCGGCGGCATGCTGGAGGGGTCGGTGTGCAGTACGGCGCTGGTGGAGCTGTACCGGACCTTGCCCAGGATGTCGGCCTGGAGGGCGGACGGGGCTTCGAGCACGGACAGCGTCTGGTCGGCGTGCGAGGCGAGCACCGCGTAGTCGTAGCGCTCCTCGCCGTCGGCGGTCCCGACGACGACCGCGTCCGCCTCCTCGCGGACCCGGGTGACCGGACTGGAGGTGCGCACCTTGCCGTTGACGGCGGTCACGAGACGGCGTACGTACTCGATGCTGCCCCCGGCGACGGTCTTCCAGGCGACGGAACGCCCGCCGAGGCCGCCCGGGTCGTGCGACATGAAGAAGGCGATGACCGTGGTGGCGGGCATCTCCCAGATGAGCTCGGCCGGCACCGACCAGACCGCCGTGGCCAGGAGCACCACGTAGCCGTACTTGAAGGCGTCGGAGTACCCGCCACGCTTCAGGTACTCGCCCAGCGCCATGTCGGTGCGCTTGCGCAGGAAGTCGCGCGGCGCCTCCCGGTGGAAACGCCCGGCGTCCCGCCACAGCGTCAGGAAGTCGGCCGGATAGGACCGGGCTATCTCCTCCTCCGTGAGTTCGAACTCGGCCGTTCCGTAGTCGAGGCCACGGTCGAGGTCGAAGAAGTCGAAGCCGCCCGTGTGGTCGAGGGCGGTGACGCCCAGCTCCTGGAAGAAGGCGGTCAGCTGGGGATAGGTGCGGCTGTTGAAGACCACGAAGGCGGTGTCGATGCCCAGCGTGCGGCCGTCCTCGTCGACTTCGACGGTCAGCGCGTGACCGCCGGGCCGGTCCTCCTTCTCGTACACGGTGACTTCGACGTCGTCGGGCAGGTGGTAGGCGGCGGAGAGTCCGGAGATGCCGGCACCGACGACAGCGACTCGGGTGGTCATGGCGGGAAGCCCTTCGGCTCGAGCGGTACGCGAAGAACCGGTCGCGTTGCGCGACAGCGGCTGGAACGCAGAGGGCTGGCACCTCTGAAGGCGTGAATTCGCTCACCGACCCGTGCGAACGGCGGCGTCGGGTCGGGCGTGGAAGGACCGTAGGGCGGTGGTCGGAGGAGGGTCAATCACCGCATCACGGATGCTCCTCGCCCCATCGGGATGGCCGATGGGGCCGGTGACCGGTGTCCGGATCCGTACGGTCGGGGGCTCGCAGGCACGATCAGGCCAACCCTTCCCGTTCCCGGAAGTTCACGCGCGAAGGTTGTCCGGAACAGCTCTCGGGGGGACTCATGTGGATGAGACGGGCTCCGCCTGCCGTCCCCGCCTGTTCCATGTCGAAGAGGAGAAGCTTCCATGCCCACCATTCCCTGGATGCCCGGGGCCGCCGCCGACAGGCCCGCAGACTCGGGCGAGGCAGTGGTTATGGCGTCCAAGCTCCAAGTGAAGTCCCTGCTCAGCGTGCCCGGCTTCTTCCTGAAGTCGCTGGTGGTGTGGAAGCAGGTGCGGTCGGCGCCGGGTGTGGTCGGCGCCTCGCTGCGCGCCGAGCCGCTGAAGAAGACCTTCTGGACGCTGTCGGCGTGGGACAGCCAGGAGTCGCTGGACACCTTCTCCCGTTCCGACCCGCACGCCCGGATCGTCGCCGGGCTGCGCAAGGTGATGGACCACTCGGTGTTCGTCTTCTACCCGGCCGGCCGGGACAGCCTGCCCGCCGACTGGGACGACGCCATCGCCCGGCTGACCCGCAAGGAGGCCGCCAAATGAGCGCGCCGACGGACGCGTTGTCGTCCGCCGCGCCACCGAAGCCGGTCATCGAGCACGGCAGGCTCGTGCTGGCGGCCGCCTGCCTCGGCCTGTTCATGTCGTTCATCGAGGTGACGGCGGCGATCTCGACCCTGCGCGCCCTCCAGGTCGACATGCAGGTCGCCCCGGCCGACCTGAGCTGGGTGTCCAGCATGTACACCCTGGTCGTGGCGGCCTGCGTGCTGTCCGGCGGTGCGCTGGGTGAGCGTTTCGGCAGGCGTCGCGTGTTCGTCATCGGCGTGGTGGCCCTGGCGGCCGGTTCCCTGGTGGTGGCGAGCGCGAGCGGCTACCCGCAGGTCCTCGTCGGGCGCGCGATCAGCGGCGTCGGCGGCGCCCTGGTGCTTCCGACGTCGCTGGCGATCATCACCACGACGTTCTTCGTCGACCTGCCGCGCATGCTGCGCTACATCACGATCTGGGTGTCGGTGTCCGGGATCGGGCTGGCCGTCGGCCCGCTGCTGGGCGGGGCGCTGCTGAACGTATTCGACTGGCCCGCGGTCTACCTGGTGAACACGCCGGTCGCCGTGGTCACCGTGGCCGTCACGCTGTACGCGGTGAAGGAGTCCTCCGTGCCGAACCGGCCGCTGGACCTCTGGGGCCAGTGCCTGTCCGTCGTGGGCCTCGGCACCCTCGTGTACGGGATCGCGGTCGGCGGCCGGACGGGGTACGACGACCCGTTGGTGATGGCCGCCCTGGTGGTCGCCGTGGTGTCGCTGACCGCGCTGGTACTGGTGGAGCGACGCGCGGCCATGCCCATGCTGGACGTGCGGATGATGGGCTCCCTGCGGGTGTCGGCGACGCTGGTGGTGGCGGCGAGCGCGCTGTTCACCTTCGTCGGCGTCGTCTTCCTCGAAGTGCTGTTCCTCCAGCGGGTCCAGGGGGCGGAGCCGCTGGAAACGGGTGTGCAGCTGCTGCCCGCCATGGTCTCGTTCGTCCTGGCCACACTGGTGGCGCAGCGCATCGCCGCGAAGGTGGGTCCGGGACGGCTGCTGGCCGCCGGTTCGCTGGTGGCCGGTGTGGCCGCGGTCGTCCTCGTCGCACAGCAGCCCGACAGCGCGTACGGGGTCACGGCTCTCGGCCTGACGCTGCTGGGCCTCGGCAGCGGTCTGGTCGTGGCGCCCTCGACGGCCGCCGCGTTCGCCGTCGTCGAGCCGGCGCAGATGGGCTCGGCGTCCAACGCCGTGACCGCGTTCCGGCAGGTCGGCTCGGTCCTGGCGACGTCCGTGCTCGGCGCCGTACTGGCCCTGCGCTTCGTCGGTACTCTGCCGGACGAGCTGGCGACGGCCCAGGTGCCGCCCGGGACGGCCGCCGCGGTCGTCGAGGTCGCGCGCAGCGGCGGCAACGGCGACGGCCGTTCCACGGCCGAGGTGACCGAGGCCGTCAACGCGTCGTTCACCGTGGGCATCCATACGGGGCTGTGGGTCGTCGCGGGGGTGTCGTTCCTGGCCCTGCTGCTGTCCCTCGTGTTCCTCACCCGCACGACTCAGGGAAACAAGTAACGCTTCTTCAGGCGGGACGGCCTGCCGTCAGGAACGGGCCGTTCACCAGCAGCCGCGCCCGCTGCCGATCGCACCGGGCGCGCTGCTGGTTCAGGGTGCCGCCTCGAGCCGTGCCGGTTCGGGACGCCCCGAGGGCTCAGGCGGCGAGCAGTTCACGCAGACGGCGGCTGGCGAACTCGACGAACGGGACGCTCGGCAGCAGCCGGCACTCGGCCGCACCGATCGTCCGCCTCCGCACCCCGTCGCCGGGCCGCCCATCGTGCAGCTCCTCGTACGCGGCGCCGACGGCCGGGAAGAAGCGGCCGTTGTCGTCCCCGACGTCCTCGGTCTGCACCCACACCCGCTCCCCGTGCACGAGGTACGGGAAGCGGCGTCGCTTGCGGCGGTGCCCGGGGACCAGGCCCTCGGCGTGGTGGAGGAAGGAGTTGCGGTTGTGCCCCACTCCCAGCAGCAGGATCCGGGCGTCGAGCGCCAGGAGCGCCGCGAACGGGGACGACCCGCCCACCGCGTGGCCCAGCGTCTGCACCGCCGTGATGCGCTCCGCGTCCGGTCCGATCGCGGCGACGGACACCTGCGGGTGCGCGCTGCGCAGTCGCCCGGGCAGGGCCAGGACCGCGTTCGGGATGGCGCCCATCTCCGTCGGCATGCCGGGACGGAACAGCGGAACCCGTTCACGGGCCGCTGCCGCCCCGGCGTCGAGGTCCGCGGCGTCGGGGCACGGGTCGGCGACCGACGGCGTGAACGCCGGTACGGCGAGGGTCCCTTCGGGGCCGAGCGCCGATCTCAGCGCCGCGACCACGGCCGGCGCCCCGCCCTCGACATGCCCGAGCCGGGACAGCGACGCATGGACGACGACCACCATGCCGCGCCGCACACCGAGTGCCCGGAACTCGTCCACGAGCAGGCCTTCATCGAGATTCCGCATCGCGCGGGCTCCTTCACTGAACAGTCGCCACCGGGTCCGCGTCCTGCCGCGCGGAGGAAGCTGAGCCCGGTGCCGGGACCTCCGGTGAGCCTTCGGCCGCCGGAGCGGCCGGCATCGTGCGGCGCGTTCCCGGCCTGGGCAGCACGAACCCGGCCATCCCGGTGGTCACGACGGCCATGCAGACCATCATCGTGAACATCCGGGTGTCGAGTATGCCCATGCTGAGCCCGGCGTTGAGGATGATCAGCTCGGTCAGCCCACGGGTGTTCATGAGGAACCCGAGGATCGTGCTGTCCCGCCAGCCCAGGCCCCGGGCACGCGCCACCGCCATCGTGCCGGCGAGTTTGCCGGCGCACGCCACCGCCAGAATGGCCAGGAACTCCGTCAGCCCCGCCCCGCCCAGTCCCGCGACGTCGACCGTCAGCCCCGTGGCGATGAAGAAGACGGGCAGCAGCAGACCGCTGACGTGCTGGAACGGCACCTCGAGCGCTTCCTTCACCGCGGGGCGCACGGTGCGCGGCATGGCCAGCCCGAACGCGAAGGCTCCGAAGATCGTCTCGAGCCCGATCCACTGCGCCGTCCAGGCGGCGGCGAAGACCCCGGCGGCGACCACGGGAAGCCCCACCGTGATCAGCCTTCCCGTCCGCGCCGCCCGTTCCAGCACGTGCCGCAGGACCGGCCTGACGACCAGGGCCAGGACGAGGACGGCGACGGCGGACCACCCCGCGACGGACAGCAGTTGCGAGTAGCCGCCGGAGACCGCCATGACGGACACGGCGACGAGCATGCACCAGGCGAGGATGTCGCCGACCGCCGCCGCGGCCACGGCCAGGAATCCGACCGTCGTCCCGCCGAGCCGGTTGTCGGCGACGATCCGGGCCAGTACGGGAAAGGCGGTGATCGCCATGGCCGTGCCGACGAAGAGGACGAACGTGGTCCGGTCCACGGGCTGCCCGCCCGCGGAGGAATGGGATCCGTGGAGCCAGAGCGCGAGCAGTCCTCCGGTGGCGAAGGGGACCGCGATGCTCGCCACCGACAGGGCCGCGACGGTCCCTCCGCTGCGCCGTAACCTGCCGAGATCGATGTCCCAGCCGATCAGGAACATGAACAGCAGGATCCCGACCTGCGCGATGGCCGTGAGGGCCGCTCGGGTCTCGTCGGGAAAGAGAAGGCCCGGCAGATCGCCCGGGAGGAGCCCCAGCAGACTGGGGCCGAGCGCGATGCCGACCATGATCTCGGCCGTGACCGCGGGTTGGCGCAGTCGCTGCATGAAGGGCCGCAGCAGCGCCCCGAGCACAAGGATGATCGACAGGGCCGCGATGGTCTGGGCCATCGCAGGCGTGGCGTGGGTCATGGTCTTCTCTCTCGGGCGGTGGGACGGGCGGCTGCCGCTCAAGGCTCCGAGGCGGCAGGAGGATCCGGCCGGGCGAGGGTGGCTTCCGTGTAGTCCGGAAGCCCGTTCCAGCTGAAGCGCGCGTCGACACCGGCACCGAGCCCGGCGGCGTTGACGCAGTCCCAAAGTGGGATCACCGGAAGGTCCGCGAAAAGCACGGCCTGCGCCCGTGCCGCCCACCGATGCGTCTCCGCGTCGTCCGGCGCGCGCCGTGCCGCGGCCAGTGCGTCCTCGAACTCCCGGCTGCGGTAGCCCGTCTCGTTGGCCGCCGATCCGCCGGCGAACTGTGCCTGCAGGAAGGACAGCAGCGACGGGTAGTCGCCGCGCCAGCCGGTGCGGAAGGCGGTACGCAGGTTTCCGGACGACACGGCGTCCCGGACGTGCTTGAAGGTCGGCAGCGTGATCAGCTCGGTCTCGATGCCGAGGGTCGTACGCCACTGTTCCGCCACCTCGCGCAGCCAGTCCTCGTGACCGCCGTCCGCGTTGCAGGTGATCCGGAAGGGGTCTTCCCAAGGCGCCACCGCGTCGGCCCGCGCCCAGAGTTCCCGCGCCGCGGCCGGATCGTGGACCAGCGCCTCCGAGCCGGGCAGGCCGGCCCGGAAGCCCGGGAGGGTGTGGGCGGTGAAGTCGGCGGCCGCGCGTTTCGTGCCCCGGAAGACCCGTCGGACGACCCGGTCCCGGTCGAGGGCACGGGACAGCGCCGCCCGGCGCAGGGCGCCTTCGGCGCCGCTGAACCGCGGCAGCGAGTACGGGACGGCCAG